>JAILRI010000182.1 GCA_024698555.1 Lachnospiraceae bacterium | reverse complement strand
TTGTACGCGAGATGACTCATCGTATCGAGTAGGAGGGGGCAAGCCGCCTCCTACTCGATCGCGATAAATGAGAGGACAGATAAATTAGAAATTGGGGGTTCAAATATTTACTGCGTATGGTATAATAACAGCAGAAATAAGAGAGGAGATATACTTATGGCTAAGAATCTGAAAAAACTGACACTTCTGCATTCTAACGACATGCATGGCGATTTCCTGGCGGAAAACGTGGATGAGTCTTTGGTGGGCGGTGTATCCATGCTTTCCGGTTACATCAATAAGGTAAGGCAGGAAGAGGAAAACGTGATATATGCCATCGCCGGCGACATGTTCAGGGGCTCGATCATTGACTCTGAATATCAGGGCATTTCTACTATCGAGATCATGAACATGCTGGGACCCGATGTGGTGACTCTCGGCAACCATGAGGTCGATTACGGCGTAGCGCACCTGCTGTTCCTTGAAAAATGCGCGAATTTCCCTATCATCAATGCCAACCTGCATATTCAGACCAACCATGCGCGTCTGTTCCAGCCGTGCCATATCATTGAGATAGACGGGATGAAGATACTGTTCATCGGTATCCTTACGGAGAATGTCATCGCTCAGTGCAAAACTGACGGTATCATTGGTACTTTCGTAAATATTGAGGACGCAGCCGAGGAAGTGGGCAGGATCTGTAATACCTATAACGCTATAGATATTGATTTTACCGTTCTGCTTACACATATCGGATTTGAAGAGGACAAGAAGCTGGCAGCGCTGCTCGATCCCGCATGGGGAGTGGATGTGATCATCGGAGGACATTCCCATACATTTATCACGGAGCCCGCTGAAGTGAACGGCATCCCGATCGTGCAGGCAGGCACCGGAACCGACCAGATCGGACGTTTTGATATCATGATCGATACGGACAATAACTGTATTGATTCATATACCTGGAAGCCTGTTCCCATTACTTCGGAGAACTGTCCGAGAGACCCTGCTATCGAAGAGGTGATCGGAACCTATAAGTCACGCACTGACGCGAAGTACGGACAGATCCTGACCAAGTTCGTAAGACAGCTCACCCATCCCTCCAGGATCCAGGAAACAGAGCTGGGCGATCTGTTCAGCGATATCATGAAGGATGCTATCGGATGCGATATATTCCTTCTCGGTTCCGGCAGTATCCGCAATACAGAGCTGGGACCCGTGGTTACAAAGGGTGACTTAAACGAATGCTTCCCTTATGATGACGCGGTACACATGGTATATGTGACCGGCGCCCAGTTAAAGCAGATGCTCCTGTTCATGTGCCGCGACGGAGTATGGGCAGGCGAGCATTGCGAGTTCTACCAGCTTTCAAAGGGTATGGAGGTAGAGTATGATCAGGCCTCACACTCGTTTACGAAGTTCAATTATGAAGGTGAGCCGATAGAGGATGAGAAGGTTTATACTGTGGGACTACAGCAGTTCCATTTCCTGAATATCGAAAAATCCTTCGGTATCAGCATGGCGGATGTGGAGAAGAACCATAAGCCCCGCATGGTTGCTACCTCCTGCACGCAGATCATCGAGGAGGCGCTGCTTACAGGCCGGCACCAGAACGCGAAGGGCGAGGGCAGGCTGATACTGCATCTTACCTGAGGAAACACCTGATCAGTGTTTTCAGAAAACTGATGATATACGTTTTTAATTCGAAAAGCCTTGCGGAAGCGGGGTTTTTCGTTTATGATCGGCATGGGAGGATTGATATGATGAATTTAAATCTGTCTGCAAAGAACTATGTGCCTGAAAATGGCAGTTCGGGAAATATGACGTTTTCGCGTGTGGTGCGCATAACGTCGAAAATGCTGGTGGGAGCGGTGCTTGCACTGGTCTGCGTACTGCTGGCGGGCGTTTTGAGTTCACGGACGTGTGTTTGGGCCAAGTCGGAGCAGTATACCTTAAACGACAAGGAAATAGGCTCGTATTCCGATGTGGATTATATCCGCGTGGACGGGATAGACGGCGGTTACATCGGCTTTGACAGGAATACGGGTTACATCACCTGGATCAATGAGGATGTCACCGAGGCAGTCATTCCTTCCGAGATAGACGGAGTGAGCGTGAAAGGTATTGCCGACTGGGTCGCTCAGGACCGCGAGGGGCTGAAGAAGGTGATCATTCCCGAAGGGATCGAGGCCGTAGGGCAGGGAGCCTTCCGGGGGTCGTCCATAAAGGAGATAACGTTTCCGTCGAGCATGAAGTCTCTGGGAAACTACAGCCTGGGGGGTGTCCGGCTCTTAAAAGTGTGATTTTCAAAGGGAACAGCAAAGGCTATACCATCGGTGAGTACGCGCTCAGGGATTGCCCCGCGCTGCTTAAGATCGAGTTCGGTAAAGGACTTAAAAGCCTCGGCGAGGGCTTTGGCTCACGGGATGAGCTGCTTGAGTCGGTAACTGTCGGAGGACAGGAGATCGACTACCTGCACCGGTTCGGCGAGGTGGGTGTAGAAGTGGGAGATTACGTCTTCCGCAACTGCTATTTTATACGCAAGGATTTTTCACCCTCGTACAAGACCGGAAAATGGTACGACGCGCTGCATAAGCTGAAGCTGAACGCAGGCAAGACAGGCGATTATGTTAGCGATATGTTCAAGATAGCTTATTCGCAGAAGGGGTATCACGAGGGCGACTCGTTTGACGAACAGCACGGCAATAATAAACGGGGCGATAACGACTACGCAGAGTACAATTACTGGTGGGGCGAGCCCGGCACAAAGTGGTGCGGCGAGTTCGCGGCCTGGGTCATTGCCATGGCAAGCGTGCCGGAGGAGATTTATTCCACAAAGTATGATACTCCCGAGGAGGATACCTACAAGTGGGAGGATACCTCCTACGCCGGCGGAAAGTATAGCTTAAAGAAAGGCGATGTGATACTTTTCAAGTATGACGGCGGCAACCACGTGATCATGGTCGAATCAGTGAGCGTGAAGAACGGCAGGGTCACGATCAATTCCATTGACGGCAACCACAGTGACAGTGTCGAAAATGACGTATACGAGGTCAACGCCAAAACAGGCAAAACTACCAACTGCTGGACGGATATAAACGGATACGTGGATGAGGTGTACGGTCCCGACTGGAGCAAATACAAGAATATTAAGTTCTATACCGTCAAGTTTAACGCCTGCGGCGGTAAAACCAAGGTCAAGTCCAAGAAGCTTTCCAACGGCGCTTTTTACGGAGTTCTGCCCATACCGACCCGTGAGGGTTACGAGTTCGATGGCTGGTATACCAAAAAGGAGGGCGGAACGAGGATAACCGCCTACAGAAAGGTGCAGCTGACGAAGAAGACCACGCTCTACGCGCACTGGAAGAAGGCGGGGAAATAGAGCAGTTTTGTTGGGTTTTTATAACAGCGGTTTATTTAGTTCAGGATCATACAGTACCATGCATTCATCCTGTACTTCGTAGGAAACCTTTAGGGGTTCCGTCGAGGTACAGGTTATTTTTGTTATGCCGCAGTTGGGCTGCAGGCCGCCGCCCCAGAACTGCGAGAAATCGGAGATGCCCTTGAAATACATGAGAAGCGCGCGGTTCAGCGCGCCGTGCCCGCAGATGAGGATGCTGCCGATCGACTGATCGCTTGTGTCACCTGTGGGAATGCTGCCGTTTGACCGGTTTTCCAAGCCGAACTCGAAATCGGCATGTAAAAGCGGTTCTATGACATTACTCACGAAATCTGTTACTCTTCCCAAAAGGTCTGATAAAGATTCAGGAAGCACATTTTCACCACGCATACGCCCGATCTCTTCATTATATCGGTCAGGCGCGGTTTTAAAGTATCTGAATACGCATTCGGGATCGGCGATCATCTCATCCACATTGCGACCCTCAAATTCGCCGAAACACAGTTCTCTCAAGCGTTCGTCGGTGCGGATATGACATGCAGGATACGGTAATTGTCCGATTGTGGTACCGGGGTGACTTAAAATGCTTTCAGCGGGGGCGGACAAGGGAATACATTCATGCCTGCCGTAATTGTGGTCAGATGGCTTGATTTCAGCTTGCGTATCTTCCATGCCGCAGAGCAGCCGGGCGGTATGATAGACGCGTTTAAGGGGACTGGAATACACCCGGTCGAAACGTATACCCATTTCTGCAAGGCGCGTTCCGGTCTGGCGAGCCATCTCTACGCCGATCTTGTCCAGCTCGATGTCAGTAAGACCCTGTAAGCGGTGAGCTGTGTTCCATTCTGTAGTCCCGTGACGGGCAAGATATATATTCATGATCATTCCTTTATACCGATTATCTCTTCCGGAGAAAACAGCGCGATTCCAAAGTCTGCAAAGTCCTTTTTGTTACGGGTAACTATTCCATCGCACTTGTTGGAATTGGCACATGTGGCAAGGAGACAGTCTTCGAAGTCTTTGGCTCGCTTCAGGAAGGCAGTATTTACGTCGTTATTTGTGACATTCAGTACTTTTACTATGTTAAGTATGTGACCGAGCGCGTTGTAGGCTTCATCCGTACTGCCAAGCGCTTTGCGTACAAGATAAAAAATATCCGTTGCGGTTGAAGCTGAAATAAATCCGGTGATATCGTTTTTTTCGCACATGTTCAGGATTGCTTTAGAACCGGCATAGGATGGAACTCTCTCCAGAAGAACATCAAGAATGATGTTAGTATCAATCATCAGTTTCATGGCGTGATAACCTTTCTTCACGGATGGAATAACGGTCTGTATCTTCGGGAAGCTTTCCTTTGAGCAATCCGGATATGGAATCAACGGAAGAGACATTTGGATTGACCAGCCTTACGATATACTTGCCGTTTTTGGTTACCCAGATGTCCTCTGAAGATACAAGACCAAGGTATTTTCCTAAATTGTTCTTAAATTCGGTTGCAGTAATTTCCAACATATAAACACCCCCTTTTAATCTATTATAGACGAATGTTGATTGATAATCAAGTGAAATCGAACAAAATTTAATTGAATTAATAAGATAATCGAACATTATATAAAAATAATTGCGTACGCAGTTGTTTTCAATTATAATTGAGATGGTCTAAGAATCAAGGTATTGCTTTTTTATGAGGTTTATCAGGCAGGGGAGCGTTGGTTATGCTTAGCATGTGAAACTTTATGCACCGGAGTCGTTTGAATATGTGCTGCTTTCGAGCGGGTTGTTCAGGGACAATGAAATAACTCAGGCGTCAACTCAAATGCAATACAGCAAAAGCAGGATCAAATGGTGGAAGCAGTTTACCGGCAATTAAAACTATATAAAACTATATAAAGGGACATTATATTAAAAGGAGGCAGAGATATGGTTGATGTAAAGGGAAGATGGGCTCTGATCACAGGGGCAGCAAGAGGAATAGGGTATCTTACGGCAAAATTTATGACAAAGCAGGGGTGTAATCTGATACTGCACAGCCGCAGCCTTGAACATACCGAAAAGGTGTTGGAGGAAGTGAGTGCGGAGGGAGTATCGGCTTATGCGGTAGCTGCCGATTTAAACGACCTCACAGCAGTAAGGAAGATGCTGGAAGAGATCGACGGATTTGGCGTGCCTGTGGATATCGTGTTGAATAACGCGGGACTTCAGATTGCCTACAGGACAGAGTATTTTTCGACTCCGGCGGAGGATTATCTCATCAGCTTCAATGTCAATACGATCGCGCCCATGCTGATATGCTATCATTTTATGCCCAAAATGATAGAACGCGGATTCGGACGTATACTGAATACTACCAGCGGGATCAGGCTCGAACCGGAACAGGCCGGCTATTCGGCCAGCAAAGCGGCACTTGATAAAGTTACGATAGATCTCGGGAAGACAGTTGAAGGCACGGATGTATTGATCAACCTGACCGATCCGGGCTGGTGCCGCACGGATCTTGGCGGGCCGGGCGCGCCGAATGCGCCCGAAAGCGCGATCCCCGGTATAGTGGTGGGCGTTTTCGTCGATGACAAGAAATCCGGACGCTTCCTCGGGGCGCAGAATTTCGCCGGCCTTTCACTGGAAGATGCCGTAAATAAGGCTGAAAGGGAATTTGACAGTCCGTATTAAAAGATGGCCGCCGGCTTTAGCAGGCGGCTCTTTTTTTGCCTTCCCCTTGAGGGGAAGAGTGACTGCATTTGGTTTTTTTTGATTTGCAGTCATAAGGGACGGGGCGGTGGGGTTGCAAGGAGTGCAACGATTTCGGGTTAGTCTTGAATTTTTCTGAAAACTATGCGATAATATACATGAGGGATGTTGTACCTTTTTGACGTGATTTGGATGATCATAGACTTGAATGGAGAAACAGAATGGGAGTAAATAAAGACTATAAAGATCACCTTTTCAGGATGCTTTTTGCTACGGAAGAGAATAAGGGAAACATTCTTTCATTGTACAATGCACTGACCGGCGGCAATTATACAAATGAAGACGATATTGAGATAACAACAATCGATGATGTTATTTATATGGGAATGAAAAATGATGTGTCGTTTATTGTTGATGACAGGATGTCGTTATGGGAACAGCAAAGTTCCTTTAACCCGAACATGCCGGTGAGAGGATTAATGTATTATGGAAAAATGTACGATTCTTTCACGGCAAGGCAAGCTGCCAGTATTTATGGGTCCACATTGATCAAACTGCCGACACCACAGTATGTAGTATTTTACAACGGTTCCAGGAAATGTTCTGCCATTGAAAAGATGAGGCTGTCGGATGCGTTTCTTACCCCGTGTAAGGATGGCGAATATGAATGGACAGCGACCGTGTATAATCTCAACAGCGAAGAAAACAGTTCTATTCTTGAAGCGTGCAAGCCGCTTGCGGGTTACACGGAGGTTGTGAACCGTATAAGAGAACGTCTAAAACCAAATATGTCACAGGAAGATGCAAAACAGGCGGTTGACGAAGCAGTAAAGTCTTGTATTTCGGATGGTATATTGGCTGAATTTCTCACAAAACACAGAGCGGAGGTGATTGATGTGTGTTTGACAGAATTTGATGAAGCTAAATATGCAGATACTTTGCGCAATGAGGGGCGGCTTGAGGGACGTCTTGAGGGGCGAAGCAGCATGATAGCTGACATGTTAAAGGACGGAAAGACCCCTGAAGAGATAAGTACGTTTTGCAAGATACCGCTTGAAGAAGTGAAAAAAGTGCAGGAAGGAATGCTGCAAATGGCTTAAAAGTGGATTGTCTCATGGGCGGATTGCTCGAGGGGTCAACCATTTTTGAAAATGTCTTAAAACAGGATGCTTTTGAGTAGCAGTACTATGAATCAGGGACGGGGCGGTGGAGTGACTGCATTTGAGATTTTTCGATTTGCGGTCATAAGGAACGGGGCGGTAGAGTTGCGAGGGGTGCAACTGTCATTCTTTTCTGTGAATTTCGTAGAAAATAAGACGAATTCGTGCTATAACCTGTCTTCCAACAAGAAGGTTACGACAGTTTCCAAGGACGGCACCATAACCGCTGTCGGAAAGGGCACCTGCTACATTTACGTATACACGAAGAACGGATACGCGAAGAAGGTTAAAGTAACTGTAAAGTGATCAGATGATCATGAAGAGGGGGCTGCATTAAAATGTGGCCCCTTCTAAAAATATTTTTTGTCCGCTTGCGTATTTTTATGATTTGTGTTAAGATTGACAAGGTTTGAAATTCTATCCAAAAAGAATCCATAAGGAGGAAAATATGACTTACTCAACAGAAGTTAAGAACATGTGCCCTGTTACACAGGGAGTGCATCATGGCGCTGCGCCTATCCCCGAGGAAGCAAAGTGGGTAAAGGCAAAGAAGGTTGAGGACATCTCCGGCTATACCCATGGTATCGGCTGGTGCGCTCCTCAGCAGGGAGCCTGCAAGCTGTCCTTGAACGTTAAGAACGGCGTGATCCAGGAAGCTCTGGTAGAGACTATCGGATGCTCGGGCATGACCCATTCGGCAGCCATGGCGGCTGAGATCCTTCCCGGACTTACCATTCTCGAAGCGCTCAATACCGACCTTGTATGCGATGCCATCAACACCGCTATGAGAGAGCTGTTCCTGCAGATCGTTTACGGCAGGACCCAGAGCGCCTTCTCTGAGGACGGCCTTCAGATCGGCGCAGGTCTGGAAGATCTGGGCAAGGGCAACCGTTCCATGGTCGGTACCACTTACGGCACCCTGGAGAAAGGACCCAGATATTTGGAGCTTACCGATGGTTATATCACCAATCTTGCTCTTGATGAAAATGACGAGATCATTGGCTACAAGTATGTTAACTTCGGCAAGATGATGGACTTCATCAAGAAGGGCGAGGATGCCAATGAGGCGTTAAAGAAGGCTTCGGGACAGTACGGCAGGGTTGCTGACGCAGCCAAGCTCATTGATCCCAGACACGAGTAAGAAAGAGGAGGTTATTTAACTATGTCATTATTTGAATCATATGAGAGAAGAGAGCCCCAGATTCTTGCTGTGTTGAAGCAGTACGGCATCTCATCCATCGAAGAGTGCAAGGATATCACCATGGCTGCAGGCATCGATGTTTACAAGCTCATCGAGGGCATCCAGCCTATCTGTTTTGAAAATGCAAAGTGGGCTTACACCGTAGGCGCCGCTATCGCTATCAAGAAGAACTGCAGGAAGGCTTCCGAGGCAGCAGCCGCTATCGGCGAGGGCCTTCAGGCTTTCTGTATCCCCGGTTCCGTTGCGGACACCCGTAAGGTTGGTCTCGGACACGGCAACCTTGGCAAGATGCTCCTTGAAGAGGACACCGAGTGCTTCGCGTTCCTTGCAGGACATGAGTCCTTCGCAGCCGCTGAGGGCGCTATCGGTATCGCTGAGAAGGCCAACAAGGTTCGTACCAAGCCTCTGCGCGTTATCCTGAACGGTCTGGGCAAGGACGCAGCCCTGATCATTTCACGTATCAACGGTTTCACCTTTGTTGAGACCGAGTATGATCCTTACACCAACACTGTTAAGGAAGTTTCACGCAAGTGCTACTCCAAGGATCCCGCATCGCCCCGCGCAAAGGTTAACTGCTATGGCGCGAACGATGTTTGCGAGGGCGTTGCTATCATGTGGAAGGAGAACGTGGACGTTTCCATCACCGGTAACTCCACCAATCCTACCAGGTTCCAGCATCCCGTTGCAGGTACCTACAAGAAGGAGCGCCTTGAGGCTGGCAAGAAATACTTCTCTGTTGCATCGGGCGGCGGCACAGGCCGTACCCTTCATCCCGATAACATGGCTGCAGGTCCCGCTTCTTACGGCATGACCGATACCATGGGTCGTATGCATAGTGACGCTCAGTTTGCAGGTTCCTCTTCAGTTCCCGCTCACGTTGAGATGATGGGTCTGATCGGCGCCGGCAACAACCCGATGGTTGGTATGACCGTTTCCACCGCTGTTTCCATCGAAGAGGCAGCCAAGGCAGGAAAGTTCTGATACATCATATCCGGATTCGGTCTACTGTGAGTCGAAGAAGGTTTGAGAAGATTATATGTGAGGAAGGTGCAGGCAGGCACCTTCCTTTTTTCAAGTTTTTAAAAGCTGTTGAAAAAATTCGGAATCTGTGATAGCATATCCATATCTTATTTGAAGACGCTGTTATCTGGCGCTTATTTCTGTTTTTATTTCTAAATCTCTTTTTTCTTTTTTTCTATTTTTGTTGCGGACAAATGACCGTGAATTCCATTTTTTCTATATTCCACAAGGAATGCAGGCTGGTGGTGACTGCAAATCAAAAAAACTGAAATGCAGTCACAAAGAATGCAGGCTGGTGTTGACTGCAAATCAAAAAAACTGAAATGCAGTCAACAGGAATGCAGGCTGGTGGTGACTGCAAATCAAAAAAGCATGAATGCAGTCATAAGGATCGCCGGCTGATGGTGACTGCAAATCAAAAAAACTGAAATGCAGTCACAAGAAATGCCGGCTGGTGGTGACTGCAAATCAAAAAAACTGAAATGCAGTCAACAGGATTGCAGGCTGGTGGTGACTGCAAATCAAGAAAGCTGAAATGCAGTCACAAAGATAGTCGGCTGGTGGTGACTGCAAATCGAAAAAGCTGAAATGCAGTCAACA
>JAILRI010000165.1 GCA_024698555.1 Lachnospiraceae bacterium | reverse complement strand
GGGCTGGCCGCCTCCTGCTCGATTGCGATAAGCAGGAGGTGAGAGTATGCATATCACAGATATTGAAAGACTTCCGGGAAAGAAGAACCGTATATACATAGACGATGAGTATGCATTTATGCTATATGACCGGGATATGGCTGTTTATAATATCGGAACAGCCGATATGAACGAAACCGGAGAAGGGATCGGGATATCCGATGAGCTTTATGAAAGGATCATGAAGGAAACCGTTATCCGAAGGGCACGTCAGAAATGCGTGGCCATGCTCGAACGTATGGACAGGACTGAGGATGAGCTCAGAAAGAAACTTAAGTTTGAGATGTATCCGGAAACGGTAATATCTGATACTATAGAATGGCTTAAGGGATTACATTATGTTGATGACGGACGCTATGCCATGAGCTATATCCGTACCCGTCTGGACAGTACCAGCAGACAGGCGCTTATTTCAAAGCTGCTCATGAAGGGGATATCAAGGGATATAATAGATGAAGCATACAGCGCCTGCTGTGAGGAGATCGGTTTCATACCCGGTCAAAGCCGCAACAAACGGGAGCAAAAGATTACCTGCGGGACAGAATCCGCCGGTGAGGATGAAAGCGCAGAACAGCAGGCTGCGACCGCAACTCTCAGGAAGAAACTGGGTGGTAAGCAGTTGTTGACATATAAAGAACGAATGAGTATCATAGGATATATGATGCGTAAGGGTTTCAGACGCAGGGAAATTCAAGCTGCGTTTGAAGCGCTCAGTATAACCATCGGAGATTATGATATACCCGAATAAGTCGATTTTTCAGGAGGATGTGATATGGCAGCGGAAGTGTATCTTTTCGGGCAGATTCTGGGAACGCACTCTTTTTTGCTAAAGGACGGATTCTTACAGCCTGACGAGTATTCCGAGATAAAGGAGCAGTATTTTCTGCCGGGAGGCGAAACGGGAACGGCGGCTACCGTTCTGGATTCGCTGGGAGTATCGGTACGCATGGCAGGTACGGGTATCGGCACTGAAGTAGCTCCTATGCTTAAAGGATTTTATGCTTCCAAAAATGTTGACTTATCATTGCTGAATTTTACCGATGATGATAAGGGTGTTATGGATTACGTGGTCATAGCAGGCTTGGTGCGTTCACCTATGGGAAGGTTTCAGACTCTGTTTTCCTCCGGAAAAAGATGGTGGGGTATTCCCAAAGAAGAAGATCTCGCAGGCTGCAAAGCAGCGGGGATCGATCCGTTTTTCGGGGCTGAATCCCTTAAAGCCGCAGAACTCTGCCAAAGCAGGGGTATTCCTTATGTAACCATAGATACCCGCCATGACAGTATTCTGCATCATAACGCGGCGGTTAACGTTGTGTCCAAGGAATGTACTTCCACACAGTATGCGGATATGGCTCCGGAAGAGATCATGCAGCTGATGATGAAGGAAACGGACGGTCTGACGATCATGACACAGGGCGGGAAGGATATGCTCTACGGAAGAAAAGGCGGCGAAATACACAGGATGAAGCCCTTTGATGTAGAGGTAAGGAGTACGCTCGGAGCCGGTGATACCTTCAAAGCCGGATGTATATACGGAGTATTAAATAACCTGACAGACGATGAACTGGTAAAGTTTGCTTCCGCCTGTTCGGCTGTTGCCATTTCCCGTTTTCCGCTTCCGCTTTATCCTCCGGCATTAGAGGAGGTACAAAGGCTTATTTCCCTGAAAAACTGACATTTTTACTGTTTCCGGACGGTGTGGATTCTTTATTTTTTTATGATGTGTTATAGACAAAAACATTTGAATGATATATAATTGTTCACATGACGTGAAGGAGGTATTTTATATATGGAGATACTCAAAGTTATCGCGAATCTCGATAACCTCGATGATGTTCTGGGATTTATAGACAGTTTGCTGGAGAAGGCCGGATGTTCGCCAAAGGTTCAGGCACAGATGGATATCGCCGTGGAGGAAATGTATGTCAATATCGTCCACTATGCTTATGAGGGCAAAACAGGCGAGGCTCAGATATCTGCACAGTACGATGAAGAAACTGATGAATTTACTGTTGAACTTAAGGACAGCGGTATTCCTTTCGATCCTGTGGCAAAGCCGGATCCTGATGTGACGCTTTCCGCAGAAGAACGTCGTATAGGCGGACTGGGAATATATATGGTTAAAAAGAGCATGGACAGGATGACTTACCGCCGTGAAGACGGTTATAATGTCCTGACACTTGTAAAGAAACTCAAAGGATAGAGATCCGGCATAGGAAAGAACAGAACAATGAGTGATTCAAAGCTAGATTTTAAGGAAGTCCGGATAGAGGATTACGACTGGATATACAGCTATACTTCACGATATGGGGAAGGGTCATGTCAGCATTCACCGGTGAGTATGTATTCGCTGGCGGAAAAGTATCAGGATGAGGTATGTGAGCGTGACGGATATCTCTTTACTCTGAGACACGGGCTGTGTGATGATGAATACAGGGTTTACCTTGCGCCGTTGGGGGACGCGCCGCTTGCGCGCGGGTTTGAGATGATCATGGAAGATGCCGCCGCGTATGGCAGGAAGGTAAAATTCATTACGCTGACCGACATTGCCAGAAACGCGCTTGAGGAGAGTTTTCCCGGACGTTTTGGGTATGTCGGGGACAGGGATCTGTCCGAGTATATTTACCGTGCAGAGATCATGGCCGCGTTTGAAGGCAGCTCGCTGAGAAAAAGACGGGCAGAAGTGCACACCTTTTGGAATCAGTACGGGGACAGGGCGCGCATCGCTCCTATCGGACCGGAGGATTATGAAGAGTGTCTTGCTTATGAAGAGAAGTGGACGAAGGATAACATCGAGACTCATGATGCTTTCGCTCTGGAACGCGATATGCACGTGATAGGAAAGCAGATGGCTCATTATAAGGAACTGCATTTATCGGGTATTATCCTGTATGTGGACGACGTTATCCGCGGCTTTACCTACGGCACGAAGCTGGGCGATACCTATGACGTGATAGTCGAGAAGGCCGACAGGGTCATCCCTCACAGCTTTAAGGTGCTCAGACAGGAATCGGCCAAACGCTGCGCGACGGGCTGTACTTACGTCAACATGGAGGAAGACCTGGGAATTCCGGGACTGAGAGCTTTAAAGATGGCGTACAAGCCTGAGAAGTTGCTTGCCAAGTATATTGTAACTGAGAAATAATTTCTGAAAATAATAATTCGGAGGCAATCTGTACCTATGAAATCCAAAACACAGTTAATGGCTACTCTGGGCCTGATCTTTATTACTTTTCTGGCCGCGATACAGTATGCTTTTCTGCAGAATGTTCCGGACAGTGTCTCAACATTCTCCTTTGTATGCATTACCAATTTAATAGGACTGCTGACACTCGGAGCCGTAAGGTTTAAAAAGCTCGTAGGCATATCGAAAAAAACATTATTTAAGGGCGTGGTGCTCGCATTGGAGCTGACGGGGTTCAACTTCTTCCTGTTTTTAGGTTCGCAGCATCTTGACTCAGTGATCATATCCAGCGTGGTCAGCTTGTACTTTATATTTATCACGCCTCTGCTTCTGCTGCTGAGAAAAAAGGTGAATTTTTTCTCAGCCATAGCAACGGTTATAGCGATCATTGCCCTTTTGCTCATGTTCGGAGCGGATACTGACGCGCTGTTTTCGTCGGTGGATGTGATCTATCTGGTACTTGCGGATCTGTTTTTTGCCGCGTATGTTGTAAGCGTGTCAATATTTGGCGAGGATGAGGATTCTACGAGTCTGACCTTGTCCCAGATGATCTTCGCTTCGATCTTTGCGTTTGTAGGCTGGTGTGTTGAAAATTTAGTGACACATCGCAGTTTTGATCTGCCCGCAAATGCTGATTTCTGGATCAGTGCCCTGTTTATCGGTATCTGCATACGCGCGATTTACGGTATCGTACAGATATCTTCACAGAAGTATGTATCGGCATTGAAGGCTTCGCTGATATTTTCAGCCGAGATAATCATTACACTGCTCATGAATCCGATCATGTCAAAGATTCTGAATATCAGCTACACCCCCATTAATTTCTTCCAGGTCGTTGGCGGCGTTTTGCTGGTCATCGCAACGCTTATGGTTGATGAAGTGATAATGTCAAAGCTGGGGTATGAGGATGTCAGCGAGCAGGAAGTGATCGGTCCGGAAGGGGAAAAGATCCACAGGACATCAGTGGCCAAAAAGATGGTATTTAGCATTCTGACCTTCTCTTTGGTTACACTGGTTGTTTCTACCGCAACATTCCTTACCGCGATCCATTTTATACGCAACAATGCCGTGGACAACTCAAGGACGCTGGGAGAGGAAGCTTCCAGCATAAGCTCTGAGGCTCTGCGTCAGAAACTGGAGGAAAGTATCTTAAGTCAGGCAGCCGACAAGACACTGCTCGCCGAACAGAAACTGGAGGCGTATTCAGATTCCGTAAAGTTTGCCGCAGCGTATGCAAGCGCTTTGTACCGGAATCCGGACGGATACGCCAAAAGGGAAGTACCGGCGCCACAGGCCGAAAACGGCGGAAAATGGACTATGCAGCGCACGCTGGCGCGTGTCGGGACATATAACGGAATACTCGTGGAGCAAAGTGAGCTTCTGGGGAATATGGTGGATGTTTTTGCTCCCATCATAGAAAATAACGATAATATAGCCACGATCTATATGGGAACCGAGGAAGGCCTGATGGTCAGCTATGACATGGATTCCGACTCGGCAGTCGAGCTGGAATCTTATGAATACCGTGATTCTTCATGGTATCTGCAGGCCAAGGACGCCGACGGATATATTTTCACAGATCCTTATCAGGACGGCTACGGCAGAGGACTTACCATCACATGTGCCGCTCCGTTTACGGACGCGGAAGGCAATTTCGCCGGCGTCATAGGAATGGATATATTGATGGATGAGCTGAATTCGTCCATGGTCAATGATGGCATAGTGGATCCCGGCAAAGCTACGCTTATCGATAACGAAGGTAATTATATAGCCGGCCAGAATGTCGACCCTTTGTCAAAGAATATGGGCAATATTTTCGACCCGGACAAGGATCCGGTACTGCGCTCGGTAGGCGCTGAGATCCTGGAGAGGAAGAATGGCGTAGTTCAGGTTGATACAGGCGACGACGCAAAATATATCGCGTTTGACACTATAGATTCCACTGACTGGACACTGTGCATTTTGAGCCCGGTATCCGTAGTGATAGGTCCCGTTATCGCGATCAGGGACAATATTAACTCAAAGACCGGTAACGTGGTCGATTCAGTGACCAGCGGAGTCCTGAACGTGATACAGGCATGTCTGATGCTCAGCGCCTTGATACTGATATTTGTGACGCTGCTCACCGGACGCTATTCCAAGAGAATATCCGATCCTTTGAAGCAACTGGAGGGAGATGTCCGTCAGATAAGCGGAGGCAACTTAGAGCTGAGGACGAAGGTGGAGACGAACGACGAGATAGGCAGTCTGGCCAATTCGTTCAACCTCATGACCGATTCGCTGCAGAAATACATAAGCGATCTGAAAGAAGTGACAGCGAAGGAGGAAAGGATCGCAAGCGAGCTGTCTGTAGCTACCAACATCCAGGCAAGTATGCTGCCCACGAATTTTAAGGAATTCCTCGATGATAAAAAATTTGATCTGTTTGCCACTATGAAACCGGCCAAGGAAGTCGGAGGAGACTTCTATGATTACTTTATGATAGACAGCGATCATCTTGCCCTGGTAATGGCTGACGTTTCCGGAAAGGGAGTGCCTGCGGCGCTGTTCATGGTCATAGCCAAGACTCTGATCAAAAACAGGGCGCTGTTAGGCGGCAGTCCGTCGGAGGTGCTTGCGTACGCCAATGAGCAGCTTTGCGAGGGAAATGAGGCCGAGCTGTTCGTAACCGTATGGATGGCGATCATAGACGTTAAGACCGGTAAGGGCATTGCGGCCAATGCCGGACACGAACACCCTGCCATCAGGCGTGCCGGAGGCCAGTGGGAGCTGGTTGTGTACCGCCATTCGCCCGCTGTGGCCACTATGGAGGGCTTGAAGTTCCGCGAACATGAATTCGAAATATATCCGGGCGACAGCCTGTACGTCTATACCGACGGCGTGCCTGAGGCAACAGATAAGAACGACGAGCTGTACGGGACTGACAGGATGCTTGAAGCGCTGAACCGGAACCCCGATGCTATGCCTGCCGAGCTGCTTTCCAACGTTAAAGCAAGCATGGATGTATTTGTAGGGGAAGAGGATCAGTTTGATGACATCACGATGATGGGCGTTAAATGGAATGTGTAATTTTTCCTTGTATTACTCAGAAAAATGTGGTATTATAACGCGGTAATGTATCAATCCGCAGGATTTAAACGATAGTATTATGGCTTTTAACCGCGTAAGGGGAAGAAAAGGATATGGACAGTATTAAAACGATAAGTTTCGGTGAAGCCGGCCAGATTAAAATGGCCAGGACGGGAGCATTGGTAGACAGGAAGTTTACCCAGTTCCTGATTCCCACCATACTAATGAGTATGGCTTTGCAGCTCGGTACTATAGTGGACGGGATCATATGTGCCCAGTTTATCGGGACGGACGCTCTTGCGGCGATCAATCTGTGCGCGCCCGTGATCCTGGCATTCGGAGCGATCTATTCCATTTTGGGAGTAGGAGGCTCTACCGTGGTTTCCACATGTCTGGGACAAAGGGATAAGGATAAGGCAGACAGGGTGTATACGCTTGGGCTTTTCCTGCTGCTGACAGTCGGAGTACTGGTTATGCTGTTAGGGTTCTTCTTAGCTCCGGCTGTGGCACATTTTATAGCGGCCGGCAGTTCCATGGAGGATCTGGTATACAAATACGTCTCCATATATTTTTACGGTGCCCCTGCGTTTTTTCTGGTACCAGGACTTGCGTATTACGTCAGGGCTGATGGTAATCCTACCGTTTCCGCACTGATACTTATCATAGCCAATGTCGTGAACCTAAGTTGCGATGTCATATATATAATCGTATTCGGTCTTGGGATAAGAGGTGCCGCGCTTGCTTCCTGTACCGGATATGTTGCTGGTTTCTTTGTAGCCTTCGCTTATTTCTTTTCTTCAAAGAGGACACTTAAGTTTAAGTTTCCGGGCGGAGGGACACTCTCGTTCATAAAGGAGATCCTCTCTACTGGTCTTCCCAGCGCGCTTAATTCCGTTCTGATGTTTGTGAAGATGTATGTGCTGAACAAGGTCGCTTTAAATACGCTCGGTGACGCGGGAGCTACGGTGATCGCGCTGTGTAATAACTGTCTGTCCTTTGCGGCCATCTTTATAGGAGGCGCGGCTCAGACGATGCTTCCGCTTATGGCTATGCTTAACGGTGAGAACGATAATCCCGGCGTTATGTTCACGTTAAAGAAAGCTGTAAAGGTGGTGCTCGAAGCCAGCTGCGTGATGCTTATCATATTTGAGCTTTTCACGACTTCCGTGGCGATGCTCTTCGGCGTTTCGCTTGCGGATATCGAGCTGATGGAGGTGT
The DNA here is from genome assembly GCA_024698555.1 of Lachnospiraceae bacterium. Lineage (GTDB taxonomy): Bacteria > Bacillota > Clostridia > Lachnospirales > Lachnospiraceae > RUG11977. Next base: position 8,958 of record JAILRI010000165.1, on the reverse strand, counting down.
CGCGTTTAGCGATCCATCTGTTCGGACTCAGCCTTCCGATATTCGGTATCAATTATCTTCTGATGTGCTTTTACCAGGCAACGGGCCATAAGGCTCTCGCGATTGTGGCAACGGTGGCTCAGGGTCTGCTGTTTATAGTCCCGCTGGTTCTTATCCTGTCAAAGGTCTTCCCTTACAGGGGAATCGGGATCTGGATATCGTTCGTTATAGCTGAGTGTCTTACCATGGCTACTGTGTTCGTAGTCGGCAAGATAACTGCGGCTAAGCAGGGAGCTGATAACATCTGGCTCTTAAAGTCCAGTGATGAATTTAAGGAACTTGATATTTCGATCAATGTAAAGACCGAAGAGATCTCAGCGGTATCCGAGTGCATACAGGACTTCTGCTCGCAAAACGGAGCAAGCGATTATATTGCCACGGTAACAGGACTTTCCGCGGAAGAACTGGTATACAATACGCTTCAGAACGGGTATGGAAAACAGACCGGAAAGAAACTAGCCCAGAATTCCGTAGATATAAATATCAAGATTTTTGATGAAGAGGTAGTAATGAGGATCCGCGACGACGGAAAGCCGTGCAATCCTCTTGAGTGTGACCGGGATGACGGTAAAGCGGATGATCCGACTGACAGCATCAATATAGTCAAAAAGATCTCGTCATCCGTGGAATATGAAAGAACAATGGGAATGAACAACCTTATTGTAAAATATAAGAAAGGAGAGTTAAATGCGCATGGGGCTGCCAAGGCAGTTACGGCATGATGTGAACTGATTAATGGATACTACGTTTGAAAAGTTGAAAAAGGCAATAGTTGAGATTGTTGATTTTAAGGAGGAGGATATAACACCTGAAACCAAATTTGTCGAGGATCTGGGCTTTAATTCTTTTGAGCTTATGACTTTTTTGGGACTGCTTGAAGAGAGATTCCAGATCCGGATCGATACCGATGAGGTGTTGAGCATGCTGTCTGATGACGGCAAGGCTTTGAATACCGTAAGTGATGCAATTAAAATGTTAGAAAAAAAGGAGATGTGCAGATGAAAATCAGTAATGAAAAAAACGGAACTGACATGACGATCATGATCGAAGGCAGACTTGATACTACGACGGCTCCCGAACTCGAGAAGTATATCGATGAGAATCTCGGAGACACAAAAGAACTGACCTTTAATCTGGAAAAGCTGGAGTACGTTTCCAGCGCGGGGCTTCGCGTACTGCTTTCCGCTCAGAAGAAGATGAACAAGGTGGGCAATATGACTATCAAGAATGTTAACGACGTTATCATGGAAATATTCGAGGTCACCGGATTTTCTGATATCATGAATATTGCCTGAGAGTAACTATTTATAACACAATGCCGGCTATTCCAAAGTCATCCGTATGACTTTCGGATAGCCGGTTTTTAAAGGAGAGAAGGTATGAAAAATAAGATGTACAGGCTTTCAATTCCGCAGACGAATATCATGGATCTTGAGGAATTGGAGGGAAAGAGCTCCCTGAACAATATATCATCGGTGCTTAAGCTTCCTGAGATGTACAGATGGAGAGCCATAGAGGCAATACAGTTGCTTATAGACGGCTGTCCGTCGTTGAAGCTGTGTATGGATGCAAACTGGAGAAAGCAGGGGACTTATCGACAGTTTATCAGGGAACCCCAGAAATTCGAGCCCAGGGTATGCCGTTTTGAATCGGAAAACGATGAATTCAGGGCATATGCCGAGAACTTTGCAAATGAAGCCCTCGACATATACAGCCGGCTCTATGACTTTGTCATCGTTGAATTTGATGATGGAAGCGGAGCTATCCTGTCAAAGACACATCACGTGATTTCCGATGCGCATGCACACTATATCCTTGTGCGTGCCCTGAATGACGCATACAATGGCTTAAAGGAAGGCAACCCGGAGTTGTCATGGCCTCAGTCTTATCTGCCATACCTTGAAGAAGAGGACAAGTACCTTGAAAGCAGCCGGTACCGGTCGGATGGAGAATACTGGGGGAAAGTGGTCGGCGATGGCTTTACGCCGGCTTCATTGTCACGCGTTTCTTCCACGGGCATCAGGAAGATACAAAGAACTGATAATGCCCTGAAGGGTAAGGAACAGAAGGCTCTGGAGAAGCTTGCAAAGAGCCTGAATGTTTCGCCTTATATCATTATACTGACCCTGGTGGGTATTTACTCCGCGAGATACATGAGGACATCCCGTGTTTCGATAGGAACGGCGGTGGGCGGCCGCGCTACCCTGAATGACAAAAATACCATGGGTATATATGTGTCCACAGTTCCGACGGTCATTGATGCCTCTGAAGAGAAGTCGTTTGCCCAGGTGTGCCGTGAGACATCGGCTTCCGGCCGACTGAATTATATGCATTACCGCTATCCCTATAAGGAAATACAGAAGCTCGCCAGGGATAACGATATGTCGGATATTCTTTTCCAGATCTTTGTTTCCTATCAGAACCTGCATCTCGAGGGGCTTGACGCAAGCTGGTTCTCCCCCGGGCTGTCGCAGTATCCCCTGTCCGTGCATCTTACAGATTATTACGGAGGATTCCATATCATTTACGACTCCCAGGAGGGCGTATTTACTGATATTGATATCGACCATATCCATCATGCTCTTATTGAAATGCTGGCATGCGCGGCTTCCAATGAGAATATCACTGTCGCTGACCTGCCTGTGATGGGCAGCGGTGAATTAAAGGAGATCGTTTCTTTTGAGACCCCCTCAGATGCAAAGGAGGATATTGCCTGGGATTACCGCGATGTATGGAGCATGTTCCTTGAAAAAGCCGAGCTGTATCCGGACAGACTCGCCGTCACTACCCGGAGGGGAAGTTTAACTTACGGTGAGCTGAAAAACAGGGCGCAGGCTGTTGCATCCTATTTAACCGCTTCAGGAGTGAAGGCGGGATCGATAGTGGCGATAGAACTGACCAGGACCGAGAAGATCATGATATGCCAGCTGGCTGTATTAAGTCTTGGCGCCGCTTATCTTCCGCTGGATCCCGAATTCCCGAAGGAAAGGATAGATTATATCCTTGAAAACAGCAAGGCAGCATTCATACTGGACGATAAGAAGACAGATGAGGCTCTTAAGTCCAAGGGAAGCAAAACTGCCGCTCCCAAAAAGAAACTGAAGATCTCGGAAAAGGATGCCTGCTATGTGATCTATACCTCCGGTTCCACCGGAAAGCCCAAAGGAACCGTGATCACCCAGGGCAATGTTTATAACTACTGCAGAAAACATTCACGCAATGTTTATGGGCACATAATAGACAAAGAGGAGTCAACGATCCTTTCGGTAACTACCATCAGCTTTGATATTTTTGTGACCGAGAGCCTGCTTCCCCTGATCAACGGTATGCATGTGCTGCTTGCCGATGAGGAGGAAGCATCCATGCAGGATAAGCTCGACGCGCTTTTGTCAAAGCACGAGGCTGACCTGATCCAGACTACACCCTCAAAGCTCAGTCTGCTTACCTCGGACGAGAACAGGACAGGATTTCTGAAGAAAGTTAAATGGATCGTCCTGGGCGGAGAGCCGATGGATGTCGCCCTTTTGTCGCGCCTTAAAAAGTATACTGACGCATCAGTTTACAATATTTACGGGCCTACAGAGACAACAGTGTGGTCTTCGGTTACTGCGCCGCTTGAAACGGAGCATGTGACTATCGGAAGGCCTATAGCCGGAACCAGCATATATATCCTGGACGAGAAAAAACGCAGGATGCCCGTAGGAGCACCCGGAGCCCTTTATATCGGCGGCAGGGGCGTATGCGCTGGTTACTTCAAAAACCCTGAGCTTACCGCTGAAAAGTTTACCTCTGATCCCTTTGCCGGGGAAGGCATGATGTATGAAACAGGTGATTACGCCTGCTGGAACCAGGACGGAGAGCTGGAATTCCTGGGACGAGCGGACGGTCAGGTCAAGCTCCACGGACTTCGTATAGAGTTGGGCGAGATCGAAAACAATATAAGCGCATACCCTCAGGTTACAGCATCGGCAGTGGTCATGAGAGGCAGCGGACAAAGAGCTGTTCTGTGCGGATTTTTTACTGCGGGCAAAAAAATAGATGCTGATAAGCTTCGTGCGTTCCTTTCGCAAAGACTGACACAGTATATGGTACCGTCGGTGCTGATGCAGCTGGACGAGATGCCCTATACGAACAATGGCAAGATCGCCAGAAATAAGCTTCCCGAGGTCACGAGGGATGAAAAGACGGTTAAGCCCGTCACGAAGGAAGAAAAGGCGCTGATCGCGGATATAGCCGATATCATCAAGGCCGACTGGATAGGAATGACTACGGATCTGTTTACGGCAGGAATGACTTCCCTTGACGCGATCCGTATCAGTGCTGTGCTTGAAAATAAACGCGGTATAAGGATAGCCGCAAAGGACATACTTGCGGCGCGGACGCCCGCGGAAATACTTAAAACATCCCATAAGGAACACCTCCGGGCAGCAGATGAGGCAGCCTATCCCGTTTATTCTGGGATTTCGGCCGCTCAGATGGGTATGTATCTGGATTATGTAAGCGACCCGTCTTCTCTCAGGTACAATATCCCCGTCATGTACCGAATGAAGAAGGATATTGATGCCGAGAGGCTCGCAGAGGCATTCAGAAGAGTGATCAGGCTTCACCCGGCCTTTTTCCTTACATTTGAGGAGAGAAACGGCGCGGTATGCGCTCATTACCATCCCGGGAATGAGCCTGAAGTATATGTTATCAAAAGATCGATGTCCTATGAGGAATTTGTTAAGCCATTCGACCTCAATATAGGACCCTTGTACAGAATAAATATATGCGCGGTGAAGGACTGTGTTCTTCTGTATTTTGACGTGCATCACATTATATTTGACGCAGCCAGCGCCGGGCGCTTTATGTCGGATGTCTGCAGGGTATATGACGGTGAGGAACCTGTCGCGGAGCAGGTGTCATTTGCCGCTCTTGTAAGGGAGGAGGCGTCCCGTGCCCAGGCCTCAAAGGAAGAGGACGCCGCATTCTTCAGTACAATGTTTGAGGGTTCGGACGGACCTTCGACCATCAAGCCTGACGCGGGAATATCCGACAAAGGGGATGATCGCCGCGGGGACAAGCAGGAGGCGGTAAGACGTATTACGCCGGAATTTGATGAGAAGATCAGAGCCGCGTCGAGCCGGAGCGGAGTATCACCCATGAATTTCCTGTTCGCGGCGTTTTCACTTGCGGTTTCCAGATTTACGGGCGATGACGATCTGGTATTAAGCTTCGTGGAGGACGGCAGAAACGGAGCCGAAACCATGGATACCGTCGGAATGTTCGTAAAAACGCTTCCTATACGCATTTCGATCGGTAAGGAAGATGATTTCGCGTCATTTTCAAAGAAAGTCGGAGAGACTGTATACGGCTGCATGAGCCATGACGGCTATACCGTGCTCGACTATGCGCGTGACAACGGGGAATCGCCCTCGATATGCTTCATATACCAGAACTCGGATTTCACCGAGGTGGAACTGGACGGAACCCCTTGTGAGATCCTTTCCATGGGTACGGATCAGGCCAAGTATGACCTGTCTGTTTCGATCGAGAGCGGAAGGATATTGGCGGAATACAGAAAGAATAAATACACTAAGCGCTCCATTGAAGCGCTCCTTGAAATGTTCGTTACCGCAGCCCGGATATTTGGGGATGACGAAGGTCTTTTGACCCGTGGTACCGAGCTTTTGACGGACGATGATATCAAAGCATACGCCGCATTAAATGATACGGAGGTTTCTTACGACGGAACGCTTACGGTAAATGATCTGTTTAAGAAAGCTGTGAAGGCTGATCCGGAAAAGACCGCGATCATTACCGAGAAGACGAGATTAACCTTTGGCGAGCTGGACGCATTGTCGGACCGGCTGGCGGCCGCATTGACCAGACGCGGACAGGGCATAGGCTCGATAGTCGGCATATGTCTGGAAAGAAGCGAGAAAACAGTTATAGCCGAGCTGGGCGTATTGAAGGCGGGCGCGGCTTTCCTTCCTATGGACATAGACTGGCCTGCCAACAGGAAGGATGATGTACGGACAGATGCAGGACTCGAGCTGGTGATCGATGATAGCCTGTTTGATGAGCTGTCCGGCGAGAAGAGCAGTATTAAAAAAGCTGTGAAGGTTACTCCTGAGGATCCCTGTTATGTGATCTACACCTCAGGCTCCACCGGTAAGCCCAAGGGCAGCGTTCTGACCCATGGGGGACTTGTCAACTTCTGCCTGCCGCTGGAAAAGAACCCCCATATCACAAAGATGCTGGAACGCGCCGGAGTCATGCTTTCAATTACCAATCCGGCATTTGATGCTTCACTGCATGATATCATGGCTTCGCTGCTTAACGGTATGACTTTGGCGATCGCAGGTGAGAAGACCGTGGATTCGCCGTCCGGACTGGCTGAGTTTATAGTAAGCTCCGGCGCTGACTGCATGGTGCCTACTCCCTCCAGACTGCTCGAATACCTGAAGAACGATGCGTTCAAAAAAGCAGTTTCACGCTTTAAGCTGATGATAGTGGCCGCTGAAGCATTCCCTAAGGAGCTTATAGGATGGATGGAGGAGCAGCCGGATCTGATGCTGTTCAACGGATACGGACCCTCCGAATGTACGATCGGTACCACCTATTCGAGGATCGAGGGCGACAAGGACGTGTTTATAGGCAGTCCTATATCGAATTCCCACGTGTTCATTATGGATAAGGACGGGAACAGGCTTCCCGTGAATGTACCCGGCGAGCTGTGCATCGGCGGAAAGAATGTGGGTAATGGATACCTGAACCGTCCCGAGCTTAACAAGGAAAAATTTACTCCTGATCCCTTAGGACACGGAATGCTTTATCATACCGGTGACATAGGTATTCTGGACGGATCTGGCGAGCTGCGCTTTGGCGGTCGTATGGACGATCAGGTCAAGATCAACGGTCAGCGTGTCGAGCTGGGAGAGACCGAGGAGGTAATGAAGACCTACCCCGGTGTATCGGAAGCGGCGGCGGTTACGGCCGGCGATACCAATAAGATAATAGTCGGATACTATACCGCTGAAGGCGTTGTAGATGAAAAGGAGCTTCGTTCATACCTTTCGGAACGGCTTACTTCATATATGGTTCCCGCGAAACTCATATGTCTGGAAAAGATACCCGTGACTCCTAACGGCAAGAGGGACGTCAAGGCTCTGAAGGCGCTTTATACGCCCGCGCAGGAGAATTTTATCCGGCCTGAAACCGACAGACAGATAAAAATTGCCGATATGGCCGGAGAGGTCTTAGGCTGTGGAGCAATTTCGCTTACTGCGGACTTGAAAGGCTACGGTCTTAACTCCCTGAAGGCAGTTATGCTTAATGAAAGGATATGCAAAGAGTTCGGCGTGGAGCTTTCTTCAAGGGACATCCTGCTGTGTGACAGTGTTGCGGATATGGATAAGCTTGTGGAACGTTCTTCGGAAGGCAGAAGAAGCGCAAGACCCGTAAAGAATAACGATAATGAGGCTCATCTTACCATGAGCCAGACCAGCGTGTGGTATGAGACACAGCTCCATCCCGGCGACCTTATGTACAATATCCCGGCGTTCTTTGAGCTGGATGAAAAAGTGGATACAAAGCTTCTGGAGAAAGCCCTTATCAGTACCGTAAAGGCTCACCCTGTCCTGCTTTCGACACTGGGTACGTCAAAGGACGGCAAGCCCGTACTTAAGCGCGCCGCAAAGAATGCAAAGATCGTTGTGGAGAGCGGAACGGACAGCAAAAAGGCAAGAAAGGATTTTGTAAGATCCTTTGCCGGGGAAGGCGGAGAGCTGTTCAGAATGGCTATCCTTAAGAAAAAGAAGGGTTGTGTTCTGGCGCTTGATTTCCATCATATCATTTTTGACGGAGAGTCGCAGCATATCTTCCTTGAAGATCTGAAGAAGGCCTATGAGGGAGAAAAGCTTCAGCCTGAAGCCTTTGATATATTTGATTACAGCCTTTACGAAGAGAAGATCAGGACGAAGAAGTCGCATAATGATGATCGCGAGTTCATCAAGGATATGTTCTCCAGCGATGATTTCGCTTACGCGCTTCCAAAGGATGCCTGCTACAGCGGAAACGGACCGGATGCCGGTGGAGCTTCCTGCATGCTTAAGCTTCCCGAAGAGCTGCGCGCGGGTTTAAGCAGTCTGGCCCGGGCATGGGATGTGACTGAGGGCAGCGTCTTCCTTACCGCGTTCGCTGTAGTACTTTCCAAATATGAAAGGACTCGGAGCCTGGGATTGGCGGTAGTCGAAGACGGAAGGATCATCAGGGAGGTCAACCGCAGTATCGGCATGTTTGTTCGCACGCTGCCTCTTGCTGTAATGCTTGACGGCGCAGTCTCCTTCAGGGATAACACAAAGAAGCTCCAGAAGGATCTTTACAATACCATAGCCCACGGCGGATTTGCGCTTGCCGAGGCGGCTACCGAGTTTGATATCCGTCCGAGGATAGCGTTTACATACAACAATTATGAAAGAAACGAGCTCTCGTTAGGGAAGGGCAAAGGGACGTTCCTTGATCCCGGCATGCCCGAAGGGAGCAGCGCGAAATTCGATATCACCCTTTCGGTGGCAGGCAGCGAGCTCTTTATGGAGTATGACGCCTCACTTTACAATGAGGACATGATATCACGTTTCTTAAAGGCCATGAAGCAATGCCTTATAAATGCTGCAGCCAGCGGAGCTGACGCATTGAGCCGGCTTGAGATCATATCTTCCGAAGAAAAGCAGCTGTTAGCCGAATGGAATGACGCTGATGAGCCTTATGACAGGGAAGCCACGATAGTTTCGCTGTTTGAGAAATCCGCGGACGCGGTTCCGGATAAGCTGGCTGTGGCGGGAGGAGGCATCGAATACACCTACCGCGAACTGGAAACAAGGGCCAATGCGGTGGCAAACGCTCTTCTGGCCAGAAACATCAATATAGGGGATATCG
>JAILRI010000161.1 GCA_024698555.1 Lachnospiraceae bacterium | reverse complement strand
TACACGGATACTGCTACCGGTCAGGAGTTGACGGTCAATGAAGAGATCGAAAAAGATAAAGAAGCAGGTCAGGAAGAAAAGGTAAAAACGATCTCGAAAGAACGAATATATAAGACGAAAACTCTTGATCTAAATGATGATGATGATAAAAAAGAAGCAGCGATAAAGGTAGATCTGACAGGTTACGGGGCAATGACATTCCAGATTGGAGCCAATGAAGGTCAGATTCTGGATATCAGATTTGAAAAATTGTCCATGGAGTCACTGGGCTTTAAGTATCAGGACAGCGATCAGACAAAAGATATGTGCTTAAATGTCGGAACTGCGAAGGGTGCATTAAAAGCTATAGATCAGATCAAGGCAGCCATAGAGCAGGTATCTTTGATGAGAAGCCGTCTCGGCGCTTATGAGAACAGATTGGAGCATACGGAATCAAATCTGGCAACCAGTGATGAGAATATGACAGCGGCTTATTCTCGTATCATGGATACAGATATGGCTGAGGAGATGAGCAACTATTCAAACCTTCAGATCGTATCTCAGGCAGCAACGGCAATACTTACGCAGGCTAATGAGAGACCTTCTCAGATGCTGCAGCTTCTCCAGTAATGATCGCTTTGTGTTACTGTTACAAACAGTATCGGGCACGGAGGATATATGACCAACGAAAAAAAGACTGAGTATACACGCAGGATCACGCAGGCAAATAAGGCAAAGCTGATAGTCATATTGTACGAGATAGCTATCGATTATGTCAGAGAGGCGATAGAATATGACAAAAAAGGCGATTCCGTAGCCATGAGCACGTCATCCGGTAATGCTTTCAGATGCGTAGAGGAGATGCAGAACAATCTGCATTATGAATATGATCTGGCGAAAGTGCTTAACAGACAATATGTAGACATGAAGAAAAAGCTGAGAGCAGCAACCGTCTCAGGTGATACATCGGGTCTTGAACATGTTCTTGGTGAACTTACAAAGCTGAGGGATTCATATGACAAGATAGCCGATACGGACACTTCCGGTCCGGTGATGATACATACGCAGACTGTCCTGACGGGAATGACATACAGCAAGGACAGAATACTGGATGATCTTACTACAGATTGTACAAGAAGAGGATTCAGGGTATAGGCCCGAATCCTCTTTTTACATAGACCGCAACATTGCTTTGTGCTAAAATATGTAATCATAGAAGAGGTATTGCATAATGAATTTAGAAGCTATCGTGAGCAGCCAGCGGGAATATTTCCTAAGCGGGGCCACTAAAGATATACAATTTCGAAAAAACAGTCTTGAAAGGCTGTTAGAATCAGTAAAAGAGAATGAGCCTGCCATATATACGGGACTCAGGCAGGATCTGAACAAGTCCGAATATGAAGTGTATATGACGGAAATGGGCAATGTCATACACTCCATTAAGAATGCGATCAGGCATATAGATTCGTGGAGCCGTCCCAGGAAGGTGAAGACGCCGGCGTTTCTGTTTCCGGCAAAGAGCATGCATTTCCGCGCACCTTACGGAGTGGCGCTTGTCATGTCTCCATGGAATTATCCGTTTTTGCTGTCTTTGATGCCGCTTGTGGCTGCAATAGCTGCAGGGAACTGTGTCATACTAAAGACGTCGAAGAACAGTCCTGCCACTTCCGGAGTTATAGTGGATATGATCAACAGCACTTTTGACAGAAACTATGTCTATGCCATAGAGGAAGTGCTTCCATATGATGAGATACTCAGACAAAACTACGATTACATATTCTTTACGGGAAGCGAGCGAGTCGGTAAGACCGTGATGAGAGCAGCATCCGAGCATCTGACACCGGTCACCCTAGAGCTTGGAGGTAAGAATCCGTGTATAGTGGATGAGACTGCCAATGTGGATATGGCCGCTAAAAAGATCATGTGGGGCAAGCTTTTAAGTGCAGGGCAGACCTGTATCGCGCCTGATTATGTACTTGCACATGAGAGCATCAAGGATCAGCTGGTCACGGCGCTTGCTTCTTATGCCAGACAGTTTACGGGTGATCCGTTCATCAATAATGATTATCCCAGAATCGTTAATCTTCACCATTATATGCGCCTTAAGAATCTGATAAGCAGAGAGAGCGGAGTGATAGGTGGCAGATTTGATGACAATCAGATGCGTATCGAGCCGGCTATTTTTCCGAATGCCACTTTTGACAGTCCGGTCATGAAGGATGAGATCTTTGGTCCCATACTTCCGGTGATAGCATATGATGACAGGGACTATATGTTAAATACGCTGTTGCGTCGGCCAAAGCCGCTGTCAGTATATGTTTTCAGCAGAAACAGATCGCTTATACGTAAGGTTAGAGAGGATATAGACTCCGGATGCTGTTGTATAAATGACTGCATCATCCATCTGTCCAATGAGGAGCTTCCTTTCGGTGGAGTCGGTACGAGCGGAATGGGCAGATATCACGGTATATTTGGCTATGAGACATTCACATATGATAAGAGTGTATACAGTACGGGAAGCAATAGTGATGTTTCACTCAGATATCCTCCGTTTGATAAGCATAAGCTTTCAAGATTGCACAGAACGGTGAATTGAGTTATGAGAGTATATCTGATCAGACATGGTGAGACCGAATGGAACAGAGCATTAAGATTGCAGGGCCAATCCGATATTCCGCTTAACGATATCGGAATAGAACTGGCGGAGATTACAGCGGATGCCATCAAAGACATCCGCTTTGATCGTATATATTCATCTCCGCTCATCAGGGCTGTCAAAACGGCCGAGATCATAAGAGGGGACAGAGCGCTTGACATCATTACTGATGACAGGCTTTCAGAGATATGTTTTGGCGAAGGGGAAGGTCTTCGTATTCCGCCCAGGGACGGAGACAGTACCAATCCCATATACAAATTTGAATTTGATACGGAGCATTATATTCCACCTGCAGGCGGAGAGACCTTTGATGAGATCTATGAGAGAACAGCCGATTTTTGGGATAAAGAACTGCTTCCGCTTGAAGGCAGATATGAAAATGTGCTGATAGCAGGACATGGTGGCATGAACAGAGCGATACTTAACAGACTTATGAACGTGCCTCTTAAAGACTTCTGGAAGATAAAGCTCGACAATTGTGCAATATCGATAATAGAAGTTACGGACGGAGTGTCTGAAGTAATTGAGACAGGAAAAAAATATTACAGTCGTACAGATGAGAGATTTCGATTTGTAAAAGGGGGAGCAGAGATCTACGGATAGTACGATAGGCAAAAAAAAGCACCGACCCCATGGCTCTAAGTCCACAAAATCGATACTTTAGTGCGCCTTCAGGGGCTCGAACCCTGGACACCCTGATTAAGAGTCAGGTGCTCTACCAACTGAGCTAAAGGCGCGTCCTTGAAAGTGCGCATTATGTAAACACTTTTCGCGCGCAAGTGT
>JAILRI010000145.1 GCA_024698555.1 Lachnospiraceae bacterium | reverse complement strand
CCACTCAATTAAAAGGTCGAGCAGGCACATGGAATCAGCTCCTCCAGAAATGCCGGCAACGACCTTATCACCCTTTTCAAACATATGATTTGACAAGGCATACTTTAATACCCTGTCAGAAAAAGTATATGCGCCCATAATCATTCCACACAATATGTCCTTCACTTAAGGAACCGTTCACTCGCCCGGAACCACGATGATCTCATCCGCATATCTGAGTCCCAGGTTCGCGCGCGCCTGATCTTCTATATATTCGTCAGTCTGGCGGTAAATGATCTCATTTTGAATATCGGATGTTTCTTCACGCGCCTTGGTAACACCGGACTCTATCCTTGCCAGTTCCTGTTCTTTGGAGTTTAATTCCGCCTTAAGAGTCCTGGTTCTGAAAGCAATTATTCCCACAAGGAATAACACGATCACCACAATGATGCTGATCCCGCGCTTTGAGTACTTTCTGTCCTTCATAATGCCAATACTCCTTTATACGTATTTGAACAGCTCAGCAACTTCTTCTTTCTTCTGGGTCTCGGCGATCTTGGTCACCTCTACTTTGACATTCTTTGAGCCGAACTGAATCTCTATGATATCTCCCACCTTAACCTCGCTTGATGCCTTTGCCACTTTGTCATTAATGGATACTCTGCCGGCGTCACAGGCTTCATTGGCAACAGTTCTGCGTTTTATCAGGCGGGAAACCTTTAAATATTTATCAAGACGCATATCTACACTCCTCGCTTATCGCACAATTTGAAAAACGCCCCACGAGGTTCTTCTCGCGGGGCATCTGACAAAAAGTCAATTATTTCTTCTTACCCTTTGCAGGCTTGGTGTTAACAGCTTCCTTCAGAGCCTTGCCGGCCTTGAATTTAGGAGCGTTGGATGCAGGGATGGTGATAACCTTCTTGGTCTGAGGGTTCTGGCCCTTTCTCTCTGCGCGCTTAACTGTCTCAAAAGTACCGAAACCAACGAGCTGTACCTTGCCGCCCTTCTGAAGCTCTGCGGAAACAACATCTACGAAAGACTTAAGAGCCTTCTCTGAATCCTTCTTGGAAAGTTCAGCCTTCTGAGCGATTGCTGCTACTAATTCAGCCTTGTTCATAAATAATTCCTCCTGAGAAAAAATTGTATTCTTACGCCAAACGCCACAAAATGCGGACATTCAGCACTTACAATCTTATTTATAAACTTCTTTAAGGCATTTGTCAAGAAAAAATATCAAAAAAATGCAAAAAATAGCGAAAATCTCATACTTGTCTTCAGAAAATCCTTATGATACAATACTTTTAGATATTTTTTCCGTGCGCTGCCTCGCGAAAAGCGCTCGGTATGGAGGATTGACATGGGTGAAGAACTTACAAAAAGTGATGTTGAAAAAATAGAGCGGGAAATAGAATACCGTAAAAGAGTCGTCCGGCATGAGGCTTTAGAGGCTGTCAAAGAAGCCCGCGCACAGGGAGACCTAAGTGAAAACTTTGAGTATTACGCCGCAAAGAAAGATAAAAACCGAAATGAATCCAGAATCCGCTATCTCGAAAATATGCTGCGCTACGCAACTATCATAGACGACAGTTCCAAGACCGATGAAATGGGCATCAACAATACCGCCGAAATCCTATTCGAAGACGACCGGACGGTAGAAACCGTCCGGCTCGTTACTTCTGTAAGGGGTGATGTAATGAATAACCTGATCTCCATAGAATCTCCGCTGGGCAAAGCCATCCTCGGCCACAGAGAGGGCGACCGCATCCTGGTTGATACAGGAAACGGCAACGGATACTATGTAGTACTGCAAAAACTGATAAAGACCAACGATGACTCCCAGGATAAGATCAGCAGTTACTGACAGCATTCCCGACGGTTATCTGTTTACTTTGGCGCTGCCTGTGATCAGGTTCTGCGCCTTTTCTCTCAGGAGAGAATGCGCTATAGTCTCATCGATCTCCTCCTGAGTATAAGTTGCCAAAGCTTCCTCTGCGTCAGCAAATCCGTAATATGAAATAAATATTTCCTCAAATTCGGCATCGTATTCTTCCTGCGTATAGGAAAGCTCTTCAACTTTGGCTACTTCGTCAAGCATGTACTGCAGCTTGATGGTATATGCGCTCTCATCCTTCAGGTAATTCTTATACTGTTCCTCATCCATTCCGTAGAAATAACTGAAGAGAGTTGCGCCGTCTATTCCATAATAGTTCTGTGCCATTGAATCATAATAACTCATGTACTGCACAGTAAGATCCTCTATTTCCTCGTCAATATCACCGGAGAATGACGCGTTCTCGACTGCTTTCTCAACGATCATGCCGTCAACCTGTTCTTCCGCCTCTTCCGTGTATTCTTCGGTAAGATAGCCTTCAATATAGGCCTTGTATTCATTGACGGTCTTATATTCGGTGTTGGCCTCGATAAGCTCATCGGTAAGAGCAGGAGTCCACTTTTCGGATATGCTGTTTATGGTGACCACAAACGTTACAGGTTTACCTGCGATATCCTCGTAATAATCCTCCGGGAAGGTCAGATCCAGCGTATACTCTCCTACTTCCCTGCCTACTAAGCCATCCTCGAACGCTTCAAAGAACTGACCGCTTCCAAGCACAAATTCCACATCCGTGTCAGTTCCGCCATCAAATTCTTCACCATCCATATAGCCGGTATAATCAATATTAAGAGTGTCACCGTTCTGAGAAGGGCGATCGGTTATCTCCTGCATCTCGGAGTGCTCATCAAGAAAATCGGCAAGTTCGTTATTGATATCTTCTGCCGTGACCTCGATCGACGGAAAATCAACCTCCAGCCCCTTATACTCGCCCAGAGTAACTGTTACATGATAATCCTTCCTGACATAAGGAGTCGCAGTAGCCTCAGCCTCTTCTGCACCTTCCTCCGCCCCTGTCGGCGCGGCAGTCACAGCGCTGACGGACTGTGTCGGTAAAGGCTTGTTTGCAGCCTCCTGTTCTTTTTCTTTTTTAAGTTTACCCATTATGAGTACCACAAATACTACGATCAGTACCACCAGTACCCCTATGATCGCGAACAGTACCGCTGTAGTCTTTTTCGAAGCCTTTGGCGTAAAGTTTCCTTCGGCATCATCTCTTTCAGCAGGTTCCGATTCCGTTTTCACACCCGAAGGCACTGATGCTTCCGCTGTTTCATCCGGTTCACTTATTTCATTTTCTTCAGCTGACGCTGAAATTTCTGTCGCTTCATTAGTATCGGACGTTTCAGTTGTTTCAGCCGTTTCTGTTACCTCGACCGTTTCTTCCGAATCCGGATTTTCCTGTACATCCTGGGCATCTGTGCCGTTTTTCTCGATCAGTTCGTTCTCTTCCATAAAAAATAATTCCTTTTCAAAGTTACAATTTTATTCTTTAAAAATATCATGTAAAAAATATCATGCTATTGTGTTCATTCTGTGAACTAAAGGTGAAAAACCTGTGTGATCAATCGTACTCCCAGCCTTTGATAAGCTGGAGATTCGGCCTGTAGCGGAACCATGCCTTACCGTAGATCGCAGCCTTTGAGACAAATTTGTTATCCCAGTACCTCGAATCCACAGAGATATTGCGGTTATCTCCCATAACAAAATAGCTTCCCTCCGGCACATAAAAAGGCCCGGCCTCTTCTCGCATCATGCGTTCATTTAAGTACGGTTCCTCCAAAGGTTCATCATTGATGAACACTTTTCTCTGCTTTATCTCCACCTTTTCTCCCGGCATGCCGATGATACGTTTGACATAAGTCAGGCTCTCATCATCCGGAAAAGCAAAGAATATGATATCGCCGCGTTCAGGCTCATTAAACACATAAGCCAGCCTGTTTGCCACTACCAGATCATCAACATTGAGTGTCGAGATCATGGAACCGGAAATGATCTCGGTCTTTATTATGACAAAATGGGTCAGGGCATAGGCCAGTATCACCGCTGAGACTATAATAATGACCCAGTCCCTGAGTTCCTTTTTCCAGTCAAGTTTTTCAGCGGGCTTTTTTTCATCGCCCGCTGCTTCTCCATCGGTGCAGTTTACTGTTTCGGCATCCGCACTTGCCGATGTATCAGCCTGCTCGGGCGGAACAAGCTCCTGCCGTTCTTCCGTGTCCATCCTGTTCTCCTTTTTTCTTCCATCTTATATGACTGAAGTGAAAAATGATCGTTATCGTCCCACCGGTGCGGTCAGATATACGGTCTTACTGTATTCACCCGCTTTGAAAGCTTCATATGCCTTCCTAACCGCGTTATCGTTGTCAAACACTCCGAATACGGTCGGTCCGCTGCCACTCATCATAGCATTTATTGCTCCAAATTCCAACATCTTTTTTTTGATATTTTCAATCTCGGGATGTTTTACTGTTGAAACCAGCTCCAGGACATTGCCAAACCTGCCGCAGACTCCGTACAGGTCGTTTTCCCTCAGCTCAGCCACTATGCCGTCAATATCGGGATGAGATACTATATTCACCTTGTCGATAGCCTGATATGCTTCTTTGGTTGAAATGCTGCAGCGTGGTTTGACCAGCAATATCCTGCAGTCCGGAATAGAAGGCAGTCCGGTGAGCTTTTCACCTATCCCCTCCGCAAGAGCAGTTCCTCCGGTCATACAGAAGGGTACATCCGCCCCCAGTTCCTGCCCTATCTGCAGTTTTACATCATCAGATATGGAAAGCCCGAACATCTCATCCATGGCTTCAACAGCCGCCGCTGCGTCGGCGCTTCCACCGGCAAGCCCGGCAGCTACAGGTATTTTTTTGGTGATACTTACCTTCACACCATCCTGTATCCCATATCTGTCCCTTATCAGCTCTATGGCCTTATATACCAGATTCCTTCCATCGAGCGGGATAAAAGTGCATGGCGAATACAAAGTAACCTCGGACAAAGGAATCGCTTCAAAAACAAGAGTATCATGAAGCTCGATCTCCTGCATAACCATACGGAGTAAATGGTATCCGTCATCACGTCTGCCTATAATATCAAGTCCAAGGTTTATCTTTGCGTGAGCCTCTTTTGTCGTTTTAGCTTTTTTCCCGTATTCCATACCCAAAATATTTAATATGAATTATCATCCTTATTTCAAAGGTCTGCATATCATGACTATACAGTCGGGAATATACCAGTCATATGAACCCGCCTGCACGCCGCCGCTCCTTGCATGAACTATCATTCCGTGGTTGTATCCGCCGGAATAATCCGCGCCGTAATACATGGCAACATGGTCTATATTCAGATATCTCCCGTTGGATCCCGAAGAATAAAACAGCAGATCTCCGGGCTTCAGCTCATCGGCGCTCAGCGCGCAGTCGCTTATTTTGTATCCTTCTTCCTCAAGTTCCTTCGCAAGTCCTGCCGCTGTAGGCGCGTAGCTTGACGCTCCCGCGAAATTGCTTACTCCGCCTTCGGTATATGATCTCCAGGCAAGCGAACTGCAGTCAAAATACCCGTCCTGCATGCGCTTTTCCTGACTGTATTCAGCGCCGATATGGCTGTATGCCGCAGCGGTCACCTTCCCGGCAGTCTTGTTGTCGTAAACCGTAATGGAACAGGTAAAGCTGAGCAGCCCGTCACAGTTTACATCAATATAAGTGCTTCCGAGCTTCTTTGCCTTGACCGTACCGTCAGCGGACACTGAAACAGTTTTTTTGTCATTTGATGAGAAGGTCGTGTTCACGCCCTCAGGAAGCCCTCTTACTTCCAGAACGGCTTCTTTCTTTTTCTTTAGCAGCATAACACTGTTGGAAATCTCCGGGTTGTAAACTGTAACAGTGTCGGTAAACTTCCTGCCGTCGATCTTAAAGGTGATATCGGCTGTTCCTGCTCCAACAGGTTCGAGATAATAGCTGTCTCCATAGTTCTGTGACAGCCTTATCACATTTTCATCGCTTGACTTGAATTCAAAATCACTGAACTGTGAATTGCCGGAAACGTTCAGCCTGAAGCTGTAATTCTGAACGAAGATGTAGTCGTCTGCCGGTCTCGGTTCATACTGGGGATCGGTAACATAAACCCTCAGTTCCTTTTCCTCTTCCACACCTTTATCGGTACGGTATCTGACCATGATCTTTACCGCCTCACTGCCCGCTTTAACACCCTTTATGGTTGTTCCGGACAGCTTGACCTCGCCGGTGTAATCTTCCTCCTGATAATCATAGCCCCACCAGTAATAATCATCGTACCAGTCATCTTCATCATACCAGTCATCTTCATAGGATTTGTTTTCAATGACTTCAGCGCCGATAAATTCAGCGTTCTTTAACTCGATGGTCTTCTTTTTCCCTTTCAGAACAGCGATATCTGTATCTACCAGCCCGACAGTCCTGACCGTAACATCGCAGGAAGCGCTGTATCTTTCGGTTTGATAATACCACCAGTCATCCGATTCAATATATTTATATCCGGAGATGGTGATACGGTACGTCCCGCCTTTAAAAAACGTGAAGCTGTACTTGCCTTTCCCGTTATCATTTACCGAATAACTGTTATAATCGGCGTAGCGTAAAGACTCCTGCGCGTCAGCATTCTGATCATTCTCTATGACATATATTTCATAATCAATGCCGTCGATCTCTTTCTTGGTCTTATATTTCAGGGTAAATTTCTCTCCCGTATCCACATTAACACTTTTCTTGTCAAGCTTGGCATCGGCCTTTGTCTTTGCAAAAGACGGAGAAACCCTGCCAATCCCGGCAAAACAGATTACCAGCGCAAGCACAGTCAATACACTTTTTAACGCACGTTTCATATTATCCCCACTCCGATGTATGAATATGTATTTTCTGACCCTATCAGATCTTAAATCCGCTCAGGGTGTCCTGAAGGACAGAAATACTGTTAAGTACATCCACTGCCTCTGCGGAAACATTTTCACTGTTGGAAGCGATATTGTTAAGATTGCCGTTTACTGCATCTATTGCAGAATTCAGGTCATCCTGCGTACGACTGATGTCTCCCAGTACCGAATTGATCTCAGCCACTGAACGATCCAGCTCGGTAGCATTCCCGCCAAGGGTCTTGCTGACACTTGCGTAGTAATTGGCATCATCCTGGTAATTCTGTGCCAGACCGTCCAGGTTGTCATAATCCTTAAGGACTACATTGTTAAGGAAATCAAGTATGGAACGAGCCTCATCTGCTAAAGCCGAAACGCTTCCCGTAACCTTCGCGATAAGATCGTTGACCTTCTCTATCTCACTGCCGGTCACACCGCTCAGATTCTTTATCTCATCTGCAACTACAGCGAAACCGCGTCCGGAATCTCCGGCCCTTGCCGCCTCTATGGAAGCATTAAGAGCAAGCAGGTTGGTCTGTTCGGCGATATTGCTGATAGCGTTGGAAACCTCGACTATCTGGTCGATGACCTTGGTGCCTTCTATAGCGGCAGCCAGCTTCTCTCCTGATTCATGTGCTATGGTAACGGCATTGCGTTTGTTGTCAAGGATCTCGGGAACCATGGCACCGACTCTGGAGATGATCTCCTTAGCTTTGTCGTTCATGTCGCCGGTTTCCTTTGACAGAGATTCAACTGATCTGGCAACCTCGGTACAGGTGTCATCTATACGATGTATGCTCTCGGTCTGAGTCGCGATATTCGCGCCTGTCTCCTGCATAGTCGCGCCGATCTCGGTAATGTCATTGCTTATATCACCGATCTTTGAGCTGGCCGTTGTCATACGGCCCTTGATGATATCCGACTCGCTCTGTGTTTTCTTGATGGTCTCGACAAATCGGGTCTCCATCTCACCGATCAGGAAATCAATTTCCCTGACCTCATCATTTCTGTAAGCATTTCCCGCATTTCCAACGATCTTGTCAATAATAAAGCTCTTCATATTCATCATAGGTCGCAGCAGCTTGCCTATGATCCATGACATGATCAGGATAACCACGACCATTGCGATAGCAAAGATGATCGCAGCCACAATGACCATGCTCGATATCTGAGAAGTAAGTGATTTGGAAGGAACCGCCACACCAAGGATCCAGCCGCACTTATCGATCACGGAAGTAGAGAAATACTTGGTAGTGCCGTTATAATCCTTGCCCTTGAGAACCTCGCTTCCGGGATCGCTGAACAGTACCCTGATCTCAGGCATTGCTTCGACGGCTGCCGTCGCGATCTCATCGCCGGGCAGATATTCTTCATTTTCATGTATTACATAATTACCCGCAGTATCGATAAGGAAGCCGTATTTGCCGGTTTCATCCGAAATGTCGGACATGATCTTTATGATAGTATCAAGAGTGATATCCGCTCCTACCACGCCTACAAGCTGACCGTTTTGAAAAACGGGAGAAGCCGTGGTAATGCACATGCCTCCGATCAGCACATCCATATAAGGGTCGGTTATAATGGTGGTTCCTGCAGCCTGAGCAGCCTTATACCATCCTCTGGCCGTGGGGTCATATCCTTCCGGAGTGGTTGCGTTCCTGTCCAGCTGGATGAAATCCTTATTGATGGTACCAAAGTACATATTCAGAAGCTCGTAACCCTGAGTATGCGTATTCATGATCTCCCAGACCTTTTCATCGTCTGCGTCAAGAGCGCCGGCCGCCATGATGTCGGAGGCAACACCTGTTGTCATGACCATCTGATCAACTATCCAGGTATTAATGGATTCGGAATACTTATCCGACGAAAGCTGCATTTCAGTTTCGATCTGTTTGGTAAGATTAACACCGGAAACCGCCACGATCGCTCCGGTAGAGATCAGCATAGCCACGGCTACCAGTATGATAACCGTAAATGTAAGCCTGAACTTTATTGTTCTGCGCATAACGCACCTCCAAAATAAAAATAAAAAACACGGTGATTAGTATACCCCAATAGCCTCTATAAATCAACTATAAATTTAGCGCTTTAAAGCAAAAGCGTGATAAAGAATGCGCTCCCATTGAGGTTTTCATATTGTGTAGAACCAGCTCTCATCCTGATCAAAGGAAACACTTTTTTCCGAATGATCTTTGTCGTATTTATACACCAGCTCCTGATTACGGATGCTGACTCTGGCTCCGGCAGGCACGCTCTTCGTAATGAAGCAGTTACCTCCTATCACCGCATTTTCACCGATAACAGTCTCGCCCCCGAGAATAGATGCTCCGGAATAAATGGTAACGTTGTCTCCGATGGTGGGATGACGTTTCTTACTGTTCAATGCCCTTCCGCCTCTGGTAGAAAGGGCTCCCAGCGTCACTCCCTGATATATCTTTACATGATCTCCGATAGTCGTAGTTTCTCCCACAACTATGCCTGTTCCGTGATCAATAAAGAAATACTTGCCTATGGTAGCTCCCGGGTTTATGTCTATTCCGGTAACACTGTGGGCATGCTCAGTCATGATACGCGGTATCAGCGGCACTCCCAGAGTATACAGCTCGTGAGCTATACGGTTCACAAATATCGCATACATACCGGGATACGAAAACACGATCTCATCCTTCTCGAAAGCCGCAGGGTCACCGTCAAAAGCAGCCTGAAGATCGGTTTCTATATATTCCCTGACCTTAGGTATCTTTTCAAGGAATGCAAATGCCAGTTCCTCAGCTCTCTGCGCGATCGTAAACTCATCCGCCTCAACATAATCCTTATGATAACGGAGTACGATCTCTATCTGCCGGAGCAGATGAAAGATCGTATCCTCCAGCTGCATGGATATATCATTACGGACAGTATACACCTTAAAAGTCCGGTTTTTAAAGTATCCCGGGAATACGATCCGCTGCAGCTTCTTAAGGATCTCGACGATCTTCTCCTGATCCGGGTGATCAAAGGTAACCACCTTATCGATATCCTTACCGCCGGAATAGTCTTCCAGATACATATCCACCAGCTTGTTTATCTTTTCTTCAAATCTGTGCGCCATATAAACCTCTCCCCATTATAACTATCCGGAACCCCCTGACCCGCATCGGGAACCGGCAGACCGGTCTCTGTTGCAAGTCACAAAAAACACCACACTGTTCCCTTTGTAAAAAACAATTAAAATCTGAAAGTACAGGATCAGGTGTACCTTCAGATTCTCATTATACAATTTGCATGACAAATTTGCAATTATCAGTTTGACCTATCCTCCGGATTGTGGTAATCTTATGGTGATCATGACAAAAGGAGTGTATGTGTATGGCTTTACTGGAATCAGGCGAAATGTATCTTGAAACGATCTTTGTGCTTTCACAGAAATCAAACACAGTCCGCGCGATAGATGTAGGTGAATACATGGGGTTTTCCAAGCCCTCTGTCAGCCGTGCTCTTGGTCTGCTTAAGGATGCGGGTCTCGTACGCAAAGACAATGACGGCTACCTGAAGCTTACAGAATCAGGCACCGCCCTGGCTAAAAGCATCTATGAACGTCACACTGTACTCACCCGTCTTTTTATAGGTCTCGGTGTTGATGAAGAAACCGCAACGGAAGACGCATGCCGTATTGAACATTACATCAGTGATAAAACCTTTGAAGCCATCAAGGCTCACATGATAAAATACGGAGCCTGATCTCCTGTCATAGCCACTTTTTCTTCTTAAAGAACAATAAGCAGCCCGCAGCTACTATGATGCTTACCGCAATGATCACAGGATACCCCCATTTCCACTCCAGTTCCGGCATGTATCGGAAATTCATCCCATACCAGCCGACGATCAGTGTTAATGGCATAAATATCGCAGTGACAACGGTAAGCACCGTCATGATGCGGTTTTGTTTGATATCAAGATGCGCTTTATACTGATCCCTTATCTGTATCGTATATTCCCTTAAGGACGTGGATGTGTCGTGCAGTCTCGCCATACGGTTCAGAAACAGCCTGAAATATCTTAGGTTTTCCTGCTTAAAGAAATTATTTTCATTTTCCTCAAATTCCTGTCCCAGATCCATAAGCTGTTCATAATGGATACGCAGATTACGGATGTCGCTTCTTATCTCATTCAGACGTTCGGACGGACATTCCTCCTCGGAGGTAATAGCCTGCTCCATTGAATCCAGTTCACATTCATACTTTTCCATAAGCCGCAGGTCATCCTTAACGATCTGATCCAGAAAATCATATATGAATCTCTCAAGGCTCGGCAGCTTCCATTTTTTGGTATGCCTGATATTGGTGATTATCTCTTCCGCCCTTCCGGTGTCGTCGATAAACACGATCCCTCTTTCATCCAGGGCAAACGCGAACTTGCAATCATCGTCCGAAAGCCGATCCCTGTACGGAATGGAAAAGGAACCCGTAAGTGAATCATAGTTGACCTCCGCCTTTGTAGTAAATATTTCAGAAATGTCAGATCCGATATCGATTCCCATATCAAAGCTGTCACGGTTCTTTATCCATTCCCCGGATGACAGCACCGCGACATACTGTTTATCCGTATTGCGGATTTGGGCTCTTTCCGCCTTGTTCAGTGTTTCCTCTATCAGGTAAAACATCTTTTTTCTCCTTTCCCGCGCCGCTTTCCCCTGATCAACAATCTATTATTCACCGCGCTTTCATCTGTCTGCAGGCAAACATACCATATTCCTTAGGCAGATCTATCGCTCCCCCTGCTTCATGACCTGCCAGGATATCC
>JAILRI010000079.1 GCA_024698555.1 Lachnospiraceae bacterium | reverse complement strand
ATGATCGAAGGTGTTCAGACCAGCCTTAACGAGTCCATGAAGCTAAGACAGGAATTAAGTCAAAAGTTAGAGCCCGAAGGAATGGCGCTGAAAATATCATGAGAAAGAGAAGTCTATGGGAATATATCTGCATATCAGGGCTTCCTTGGGTGCCTATCTTGACTGCTGGAGGGCTTTTATTTGTCGCCTCATTCAATGATCTATATGGCAGATACTACGTAATAGATAAATACGAGATACGCTTCTTCCTCGCGCTCTCCATATTCCCCACACTCATGATCTTCATGAAAAACATGCTATGGACACGCACGCCAAAGAAGATAGGGTTATTTACGTGGATGAACAAATTTGACTATGAGCCCCAGAACGTGTCAGACCGCAAGTTCAGTGCTCTGCACCCTCCGATAGATGACGAGTATTTAAGCAGGACTCCTGACGGTCTTGTTCTCGGGAAAAAGGGAAAAGATTTCGTCCGGGTGAAACTGGGAAAGCATAACATACTGAACACAATAATCATGGGCTCAAGTGGAACTGGTAAATCAGTGCTTCTGATAACGTATTTGCTGTATCAGCTCCATAAGGCCCCAGCTCCCGCGACTGTGTTCGCACTCGACATCAAGCCGGAGCTCGCCTGCAAGTCAGTAGTAATAAATGGCAACAAAAAAGTCCACGTGATGAATCCTGACGACCGTTTGAGCTATGGATGGGACGTATATTATAGGCTCTCCTCATCCTCGACTGATGACGAGGTTCTGAGAGAGCTGGGCTTAATATGCAGAGCCCTTATCGACGTGGGAAAAGCTGAAAAGAACGCCTTCTTTTATACCAGTGCCCAAAGGATAATGATGGGAGTACTTTTCTTTACCTGGAAGTTAGGCAGGACATTCATACAGGGCATTCTTTACCTGATGGACGGGTCTATATCTGATGTCATCAACAACACATTGGCTGCTGTGGAAGGAAAGGTCGAGTATAAGGTGGTCAAACGACTTTTAAGCCCTTACCAGTCGAAAAAAAGTGACGCATTCGCGGACATAGAAATGACTATGCAGGAGTCTCTTGGTATCTTCACGGAGCAAAACATACAGTTCTTTTTCGACATCAACCCAAGGAAAGCCTCTCCCCTTGATCTTGAGAACAAAACATCAGTATTCTTTGCGTTAAATGAAAACGAGATCGACAACTACAAGGTTCTTCTACGTCTTATAACGATGCAAGTGATGGACCACTGCATTAGAAGGTCCGAGGACTCGCATATGTTAACGCTTATAATCGACGAGGCCTATAAGCTGGGAGCAATCAACTGGACTTCCTTCCTTTCAACGTCCCGGTCAAGGCAGGTGGCTACGATACTCGCCTTTCAGTCACTAAGTCAGATGCAGGCTGTATGGGGGAAAGATGACGCCAGGTCCCTTATAGAATTATGCCGCGTGATAGCCGTCTTAAGTTGTGCTGATTCGGAGACCGCGCAGATGCTTTCATCTTGGTGTGGTGAATACATGGAGGAGAACCACAGCGTCAATCATAAGGGTGAAGCTACTAAATCCTATGCTAGTAAGAAGATCCTCCAGCACGCGGACATCATGACCCTTCAAGACCAACATGAGGCCGTTTTATTTATTAAGGGTAAATACTTCAGAACGAATGTAATGGGCGCCCGATACTACAAAATTAAGGATTTGAACATAATATCTGAGAAGTGTAAACGAATTAATGAACAGGAGGTGCAGTCATCATGACAAAAGAAGATTTCAAAAAGCAATTAGTCGAGGAAGTGAAGGAAAGCATAAAGGAGAAATATGGCCTTGATACGACCCCGGAAATTACAACACTGACAAAAACAAACGTAGAGCGCGAGTCATTGAGCATCAGGTTTGCAGGCAGTAACATTGCCCCTTCGATACCCGTACAGCCTTTGTATGAGGAGTATGAAAGTGGAATGCCTTTCGAGCAGCTTGTAGAAAAGACAGCAGCAACACTTTACGAGGGTTTCAACAATAGCCCGGAACTTCCTGAGCTTACCATCGAAGAGGCGAAGAAGCACATAACCCTCACGCTGGTTAATTCTGAGCTGAATAAAAAGCTTCTGGATGATACTCCTCACTTTGACATCTGCGACGGAGAGCTCTCCGCGATCCCGCGCTGGTACATAAATGAGGAAGCATCTTTTGTGGTGAAAAATGAACTCGTCGGAAGGCTCGGGCTGACACCGGATGAAGTTCTTGCTATAGGTAAGAATAACATAGACGCTGAGAAGTTCAGCGTTATGAACATGGCCGACCTTCTCGCGGATCTAACGGGTCAAGAGATGGATTCAGACGGACCGACGATGATCGTTCTTTCGTCGGAAAACAGGATACAGGGAGCCCGCGCTCTTCTTTCCGAAGCAACACTTAACAACGTACATGACATGATAGGCGACTTCGTTGTTCTTCCGTCCTCAGTCCATGAGGTTATCTGCGTGCCCAAAGAAGGTAACGATCCTGATGCCCTCAAGGCGATGGTCCAAGAGATAAACGAGACGCAGGTGAGCCCTGAGGAACGGTTGTCAAATGAAGTCTTCCTATACAATGGTATTTCTCTCTCGATTAACAGAGAGCCCGTAATGGAACCACAGGTTGAGATGACACGAAGAATGGCGATGTAACTTTTACCCGCCCCGGAGGTAACGAAGGCATGGAGGTGCATATGGTATTCGACATAGATAAATTGAACAAAAAAGATCGAACTGCATACGAGAACATGACTGACTCGGAAAAAGCAAAATTCGAGCATACTTGGATACTTCTTGAATCACAGAAGCTTCGTCTCCTGCAATACAAGAGAGCGTCAAAAGAACGCAATAATAGGGAGAAAAAACTCCTCGCTGAAAAGGAACGTAAAGAGCGTACACACCGCTTGGTCGAGCGCGGGGCTATCCTGGAACACTATATCAATGATCCCACGGATTTTACGAATGATGAAATACAGACCATTGTAAGCAGTGTAATGAAGCAAGAAGCAGTAGTCAGCTTTATTGAAAAAATAAGAGCCAGAAAGCAATAAATCCCTGACAAGGGCGCAACTTATACACCACCACAGGTGGTGCGTTGCGCGATTCCATCGAGGCTCCTGCGGAGGGCACACCTTCCGCAATAAACGGGCGAAAGGAGGCAAAACATGGCACTCTTCCATATGTCGGCAAAGATCATATCACGGGCAAAGGGTGAGAGTGCCTGTGCTGCTTCCGCATACCGCTCCGGTGAGCGGATAGAAAGCGAGTACGACGGACGGGTATACGATTATCGTCGTAAGAAACACGTCGTCTTCTCGACCGTCCTATTGCCTGAGAATGCGCCCGCGGAGTATGCAGACCGTCAACAGCTTTGGAACGCTGTTGAAAAGAACGAGAACATCAAAGGCCAGCTTGCAAGGGAGATTGAGTTTTCCTTACCCCGAGAGCTGGACGAGGAAACAAATACAAGGATAGCTCTAGAATTCATAAAAGAAACCTTCGTCAACGAGGGCATGATCGCAGATATTGCATTTCACAACCCCCCGAAGATGGACTCGCACAAGAGGCCCCTGAACGATAAAGGAGAAATAGCAGCATCTCCCGACGAGTATATCTATAACAACCCTCATATCCATGTTCTGTTGACAATGCGACCTATGGACTCAAACGGAAAATGGGAGCCGAAGAAGGAAAAATTATATATCTGTGAAAAAGACGGACAGAGAAGGAGATTCTCTGCGCTGGAGTTAAAAGGCTACCCAGACTGGGAAAAGCTATACAGTTATACGGACGGAAAGGAGAAGTCATGGCATACGAAATCATACGCCGCGGTGCATCCTGAACTTAAACAGGTTAACAAACATCCCAAAAGCGAAAGCCGGACAAACCCGAAAGTTGAAGAGTGGAACTCACCCGATACCTTAATAAAGTGGCGGGCTGCTTGGGCAGATAAAGTAAATATAGCATTAGAAGAGATGGGCTTGGACGAAAGAGTAGATCACAGGTCCTATGCGGATCAAGGCCTTGAGCTCATACCCACGGTACATGAGGGGAAGGCAGTCACGATAGAAGAAAAACGTCTTCAGGAAGAATATGAGAAGAAGCTTTCCTGCGGTGAGGACGCTGTTCAGGAACATACTGAAATAAGAAGTCTCAACATCGCCATACGCCAACACAACGAAGGCGTAAGGCTCATCATTGAGCTTAGACGCATTAAGGCAGTACTCGATACTATCATCGAGGAAGCCAGTGCCCGCATTTCATCTTTTTCTCGTTCACTTGCGGAGAAATTGGAACATCTGCGTGCGTCAATGATAGTGACAAAGGTGTGGAAAAACCGGGCCGCGGCCAGAAAAGGAGAGGCTTCCGAACGAATTCAGATGACAGAAGACCTTATTTCCAGCCTAAGCCAGCCCGACAACCTCATAGAACGCCGTGAAACGTTGGAAAACGAATTAAGCAAGGCTCGGGGAAGACGTAAGAAAGAGATCTTGGAAAAGCTGGAATCTCTTGAATATGAGATCTCAGTCCATGAAGATAATATAAAGTACGCCTCTCAAGCGCGGAAAGAAGTTCGGTGTTTACGCGAGACCTCTGAACGCACTTCACGGAAGATACGTACCCTGCGCGAGCGGTTCAGGCGGCTGAAGAAGACATACGATGAACTTAATGACCCTGACGTCGAGAAAATGCGTCTGAAAATAAGACCTGACATCGAATCCCAGTATCAAAAACATATCAGTCCGCGGAGCTTTCAAAATATGGCTGAGGTGATAGATAGCGAATTGTGCTGTAAATACGCGGTTTCTGAGGATTTTTCATCGATGCGGATGACCTGAGGGAATCCGTGTGCGAAAAAAAACGAACCCATCCCAGCCATGCTATGGTGTGCTTGTAACTTAAACAGCTTGCTGAGTAAAGCTCAACAAGCAATAGACCGGAGACACCTATGAAGACAAAGCCTACGTTAACCAGAAACGAAGCAGTCATTGAAAGAAAGGAGAATACTTCTATGACTAAGCCTCTCGTAAACAACCCAGACAACTTAATATCGAAATCAAATGAAGGTATCAAAAAGAGAGAGTACAAGGTAAAGACAATTCCATTAAATGGAGATCGAAGGTTAATTCACAGGGTTAAGAAAGCAGGACTAAAGACATACAATCCCAGAGGTGCCTGGACAAGGTTCGGTTATGAACGCCTTCCGATGGTCGTTGAAATAAATTCAGTAGGTGAAATGAGGAAATTCAACAAGATCAAAAAGGAACTTGAAGACGTTCCCAGAAGACCACCTAAAACATTAGACCAGGAAATCGCTTCATGGGCACGAAGGCTGATAAAGCTTCTGGGAGATGATTATGATCTTACCCAAGAGGAAGCAGAGAAAATTGCAAGGGAAAAGCTCGAATATCAGCAAGAAAAAATCAATGGGCTGAACGAAAGACAAGACGAGCATTATAGTGCAAGAAGAGAGCGACTTATCGACAAGATGTACCGGGAAAACCCTCTGAGATACATTAAAGATGAATACCACGCTCTCAATATCTTACATGCACACGAAAGGCATACTGATACCTGCTACGATGACTTTCTTGACAGAGCTCATGAGCTCGAAGAGGATGGAGTTATCGAGCGTGGTACAGCTAAAGATTTAGCAAGAAGCCTTCTAGACGTCAGTTCAGATGAAGCTTATACGGTATTGTGGAAATTGTCTGAATAGAGCTTTTGTATCAGCTGCTATGGTTTTTGTTTCGCCTCTCGATCGTATTACGTGGGCCTGAATACCCCGCGGGGGGGGGCTTTAACCGCAGTTTCATCCTCGCAGTACTTACGGGGTGTAAAGGTATGGTTTATCCATTATCTTGGTCCGGGGGGTGTGTGGGGGGGCAAAAATGTTGTATTTGACTTTGACAAGGGCTGGATTTATTTATAGAATCACTGTAGTATTAAACAGGATGTTCTTTCTGAATAATTTACTGTGGTAAAAGTGCGGTAACAGAAAGACGGAACAGCTGAAAGCACTGGAAATACGGGGCTTAGAGGACAAAGGGTACAGGTCTCCAAAACCGCTCATGGGGGTTCGAATCCCTCTTCCCCTGTAAGCACGAAAAAGGGTGCCCAAAGGGCATCCTTTTTTGTGCTTATAAAAGGATTCGAACCGCTGCGACGGCGAAGCCGGTAAGAATGATCCAGTGGATCATTCTTAAGCAGCGCGGCCTGAAAGGCGGCGGAGGCACCGGTGGGAATCCCTCTTCCCCTGTCCCGAGAGCCGCAAACTACAGGGTTTGCGGCTTTGAATTTTAAAAGGTAATCAAAAAGTAATCAAATTTTGATTACCCTGAACCAAGTGCGTTTTCTGAAAATATGCTTTGGGAGCTTGCTCACAAAAGCATATTTTTCAGGAAACCTGTTTGGCGAAGCCAAACACCGAGAAAAAGCCTTGCTTTTTCGAGGTGGGTTCAGAAGAAAAATCAATAAATACAAACAAAGGAGGACTCATATGGCAACAAAGAATTACAATATCCGGTTTCGGAATGGAAAAGCTGATGAAGATCAGGCATGGGAACATCTGCACAGCGAAGAGGTCAGGCATTCATTCAGATCACAGAACGGCTTTGTGATCGCAGCGATCAATGATTTCTATGACAGACATCTGTGCATTACAAAAGATCCGTATCTTGAAAGCAGAGAAAAGGAAGATGCCTTTGCAGACAGGATAGTCAGACAGGTAGAAGAATAGTTTTTGGATAACCTGCCAAAGATCATAGGCCAGCTCATGGAGCGAAGAAGAGCTACTGGAAGAGATGGAATCAATGCAGGATCAGATAGAGTCACTGCAAGCGGAGAAACAGCGGATGTCATCAGAGATATCAGAGCTTCGATCAACGCTGCTACAGTCGCAGAGAAAAATTCAGGAACAGAGCGCGCATATCGTGAAGCTGAACAGCGCCGACATGATCTTGAAAGAGAACGAACGATTGAAAGCAGAAGCATACGCCGCAAAAACAGAGGCATGGAACGTTAAGAACACATATGCCGGTAAGATGAAGGAGCTCGAAGCTTCAATTAAGGCTGCTGACGAACAAAAGAAGCAGTCAGATTCTGCACTGAAAAAAGGCCAGGCTGATACTGGCTAACGCAAATAAAATCGCCAAAGAAAAGATAACGCGGCTGAACCAATCCCACAGAAGCCATATCCGGCGGCTGAAAGAGGAACATTGTGAGGCTATAGATCTTCGCGACCGTTATATCCTGTTTGCTATGATTGCTGTGGCGCTTTCTGCAGCCATATCTATCTTCGAAAAGGGTGAATATACCCTGAACTGGATAGCCGGCATAAGCTGCGCTGATCTGGCATATATGACCATACAGGGTATTCACTTTATCAATCAGCGGATAGATAAGTGGATCGAAAAGAAAAACAGCGGGTTCGGGTAATGCGTGTATCCGTCATGCTTTAGGGTATGGCGGATATTTGATAAATATCTTGATAATAGAAGGATATATAATTGATCAAAGATCCTTTCATGCCAATAAAGAGCCCATTTATGCGAAACTGGTTTACCGGTGTTTTTTTATGCCCGATAATACCTTTGACAATAACCATTTGTAATTACAAGACAGGAGGAAGGGCATGGCACTAATGTATACTTCACTTCCGCCGTCAAGCCCGACAAGACAGCGGTATCAAAGCATTATTGACAATAGCAGTGCTCTGATAGCAAAAAGATGGGGGCGCGATGGCACAAACCAAAACGCTAACAGCGTGAATACAGACTGGGCTAAAACGCTGAATAACATGTATTCAAGAGGTATTGACAGATATTCTCAATATGGCGGGAGGTATTCCGGACGGGATGCGATAGAGAACGCTATTGAGAGGCAGCAGGGAGCTGCGTCGAAGAACCGGAAAATTGAAAAGAACGAAGAAACTCTTTCAGCGACGGTCAGGAACGTAAAGATAGTTGGAAGCAGCGGGAGCAACCAGAAACAGTCATCCGGATCGGACAATCATAAAAACGCGGGGATAAATGAATATGACAACCGCAGGGAGAAGCAGACAAATCTTATGGATCTGTATAATCTTATGAGGGGAAGCTTCTTTAACGGATTTCTTTGATACCTCAAAGCCGGCGGATTCTCCCGAAAACGTCCATTCATGACGAAAAATGGCCCATTCGTGCGTAGAGGGTTATACAACTGAATACATCTGCCGAAATAATAAAAAGCACGGAAGCACATGATCACAGGGAATGTGACATGTGCTTTTTACTATCTTTTCCGGAGAATATATCTTGAAATTCATTGTATGTGACGATGAGGAAAATCAAAGAAAGAAGATCAGCGATATGATACGGGCAGTTTATCCCGATGCTGAGATCACAGAATGTGAAAGGGCATACGAAGCCGCGGCTGTAGCAAGAAACGCCCAGATCCTTGTGATGGATATTGATATGGGTGATGACATGGATGGAATGGAGGCATCACAGATCATATATAAGCGGGGAAAGGGATATTGTTCGCTTCCACTAATTATTTTCGTTACCGGATATCCTGAAAGGATGCGTGAGGCATTTTCTGTTCATGCTTTTCATTTCATAGTTAAGCCAATACGGAGAAAGGAATTTGAAACCGTCATCCGCGAAGCAGGCATAGCAGCGGGAAAAATGTATAAGATTACCGCTGAGAGCAGGGATCATATCGCAATAAAGTACGGGAAGGAAACGATATCCATATCGAGATCGGAGGTTTCATATGCGGAGAGCAAGGGACGGGTACAGGTACTTCATACGGTCAGCGGAAGCAGGCTGTACAGCGGTACTATGTCAGAGCTCGAGGCTCATCTGGGAGAAGGTTTCTATAGGATCCATCGAAGCTTTATCGTGAACATGGATTTTGTGCGTCATTATGACAGGACAGAGGTCAGCCTGCTGGACGGCACAAGCCTCATGATGTCTAA
>JAILRI010000039.1 GCA_024698555.1 Lachnospiraceae bacterium | reverse complement strand
CGAAAGGTCAGTTGACTCTGAATGATGCGATCTCTTCTTTGAGTCCCTGCATGTTGCCGTTAAGTATGTCGGCGGTCCTTCCGAGATCCTCAACGCTGCCCATGAGCGAGGATGCTATGCCGTCAACCTTTGAAGAGCTTTCCGAGGTGCTTGATATGATCTCCGAGATCCTGTTCACCGAATCAACGGCTTCTTTCCTTTCTTCATCGGCAAGAGAAGCGGAATCACTGATCTTTTTCAAAGCTTCGGAGAGCACTGTCATCTGATCTCTAATGCCATCAAATACATTTATCACATCGCTGACGGCTTCTTTCTGAAGATTTACTACGGTTTCGGCATTTCTTGCGCTTTCCACGCTGAGCATCGAATGCTGGTCGATGTTGGTTATCTTGTTGCTTATCTCAACCGTTGCGGCGGAGGAATTGTCCGCGAGGTTCCGTATCTCTCCGGCAACTACGGCAAAGCCCCTGCCTGCATCTCCGGCACGTGCAGCCTCTATGGATGCATTAAGAGAAAGAAGGTTTGTCTGGCTGGAGATCGAGTTAATGGTCTCTACGAATTCATTTATACTGTTCGCATCTTTCTGAAGATCAAGAATGTTTGTGGCAACCTCCGAAGAGAGCCTTGATGTCTCTTCAGCCTTTTCGGCGAGATTGTTAACGATATCGGTTCCTTCGTTTATTCTCTGTACGGTGTCGTTTATCACTTCCCTGATCGCTTCGACATCTTCCATGATCTCGCCGATACGCACTGACAGCTGTCCCGTTACATCGATACATTCACCGGCATGAGCCTCCTGTCTTGCCACACCCGAATTGATCTCCTCGATCGCTCTATTGATCTGCCCGGAGAAATCAGAGAGCAGCAGCGACGCATCATTTACGCCCCTTGCGGAATCCTGAAGGTTCTCTGCAGTATCAGAAAGCTTGAATATCAGCTTCTTGTTGTTATCGATCATATTCGAAGCGGAGCGGGCGAGGAACTGGAATTCATCATGTCCTTTGGCGCTGACTGCAACCGTAAGGTCTCCACCTGCTACCTCGTCAAGTTTTGAGGATATCCTCTTCATGTTATTCTGGATACCGTTTGCTATCACGGTACCGATGACCGTCGCTATCACGCCTGCGATCAGGATGAGCACCACCGTCATGAGCTTTATTCCCTGAGCCTGCTTCGTTACGGTAGCCTGAGGAATGAGAGCATTCATTGTCATGCCGTTTAAACCGCTCTCTTTACATATGTACAGATAGTCTTTTCCGTTGTATTTTACTGTTGCGTTCAGAGTCTCTTCATCAACCTGGGTATAAAAATCCTGTGAAGCAAAAACCGGAGCTTCGCATTCGGCTTCCAGATCGCAGTCATATGACAGCTCGGCTCCGTCTGCCGTTACAACTCCCACAATACTTCCCTCGCCGAAATCCATTCCGCGAAGTATATCAAGAACGGCTTCCTTGTCTATATCCAGAATGATATAGGCAAATCGTGTCGAATTCTGTATCTGATAGCTGTAGAAGTAGCCGTCGCTGTCTATGGAAAGCGCATCATCGACGACCTTATGCGAGGATACCCAGTTGGGAAGATTTGACCTGTCCGCACCGGCTTCCTCAAGGGAATCGAGATACTCGTCGTATACGCCCGGAAGCTTGTCGGCGGTTACGGTCGTCATCATATTGTATGCAGATTTGGTAATGATATGGATATCGCGGATGAAATTGTTTGATATCTGGGTAGACATCATGGAGACGCGCTGATTTTTATAATAGTTTGTCTTCTCAACCTTGTCGGCGCGGGGCATTCCGACAGCATAGCTCTCTATGTTCGGATCGACCATGTACTTCATACCTTCAGACTGGATAAAGGTATTACTCATATCCAGATAATCCATCGCCATGCTGATGGTCTGGGTTGAAGCATCACTGAAACTGTCATCGAGTCCCCGCTCGGAATAAAGATACGAGGCATAACCGATCAAAGCCATGAATGCGATAGGAATGATGAAACAGATATAGATCTTGTTCCTTATGCCGAGTAAACCCACGGTTTTTTTTGCAGCCTTTACATTTGTCTCAGTCTTTTTGACTTTGGCGGCTTTCCCGGCATTTGATCTTTCCTTGACCTTCTTAGTTCCTTTTTCCCTCGATTTAATCTTTCCCATTGTTTTATATCCCCTAATAAGTAAAAAATTAATTCCCCGAATTTTATGATATCATATTGCACGGCTATTTGCCAGTAAAATATTGATTAATTGTTATTTTCCGCTGAAAAGGGTTCCGATTATCCCCCTTCCGAGGCTGGCACCGAGATTCCCGCCCAGAGTCCTGCCAAATGAACCACCCAGGGATTTGCCGACGGTTTTTCCAAGTTCGCGGCCGAGAGTGCCTCCGGTGGGTTTTGCAAGATTTTTGACGGCTTTGCTCTTCTCCCTGTCCCGCTCGGAGAGTTCCTTCGCCTTCTTCTTATTAAGTTCAAGAGCCTCTTTTTCCTTGAGGGCGGTTTCATTAAGCTCCTGCTGCCTTCTCGCAAGAAATTCATATGCGGAGAATTCATCGCGGGGCTCGGCGTATTTTTCATAGAGCGGACTGTTATATACCCGTGAAAGCCTTTCGGAATCATCGAGCGTTCCCATGAAGCTCTCGGGAGGACAGATACGGGTCTGTCTGACTATGGTCGGGATGCCTTCTTCATCGATAACGGAGACCAGAGCGGTTCCGGTACCGAGCTCCTGCATGGCGGTATATGTGTCAAATTCCGGATTCGGTCTGAAACCTGATGCAGCAGCCTTCACAGCCTTTTGCTCCTTGGGGGTATATGCCCTGAGCGCGTGCTGGATCTTATTTCCGAGCTGAGCAAGAACTCCGTCCGGAATATCCGACGGATTCTGGGTGATGAAATAAATACCTACCCCTTTTGACCTGATCAGCTTCACAACCTGTTCTATCTTTTCAAGAAGCACCTTCGGGGCAGAATCGAACAGCATATGCGCTTCATCGAAGAAAAACACCATCCTGGGCTTTTCGGGATCGCCGACTTCGGGCAGGAGCTCAAAAAGCTCGGACATCATCCATAATAAAAATGTCGAGTACATTTTCGGGTGAAGGATCAGCTTTCTGCAGTCCAATATCTGTACGATACCGCGGCCGGCGTCATCGGTGCATATCCAGTCCGTAACGCCGAGGGCAGGTTCCGAAAAGAACAGCTCGGCCCCGTCGTCTTCCATTGCAACGACCGCGCGGACTATGGCGTTTAAGGTCACTTTAGCCATGTTGCCGTAGGAAGCGCTGTACTGTTCGGCATTTTCGCCCACATATTGCAGAATGGCCTTCAGATCTTTTGTATCTGTCAGGACAAGATCTTCATCGTCCGCGATCTTGAAAATAATGGTCAGTACGTCCGTCTGATGCTTTTTCCTAAGGACAAAATTCCTCGATCTTAAGTCCTTCCGGCGTCAGGCGGTAAATCTTGTCGCAGACCTCTGCCAGGTATTTTCTGTCATGAGACACACTGATGACAGCGCCGGGGAATTCTCGCAGCATCCCGCGGATCACAGGACCTGACAAAGGCGAAAAGTTTCTCGTCGGCTCATCCAGGATCAGCACGTTCGCGCCTGACATGCTCAGTTTAAGGAGCAGCACCTTCGCCTTCTGTCCGCCGGAAAGCTCACGAATAGGGTGTTCCATTTCATCTGCCGTAAATTTAAGTGCCCCCAGATATGTGCGGATCCTCGTCCGCTCCTCCTTGTCTCCCGAGCTGTCAAGGAAATCCACCGGCGTCATGTCCAGGTCCAGCAGGACTTCATAATTCTGGGGCATATACTCGGCGCGTAAGTCCTTTCGTTCCAGAAGTAATGCCGCGACCTCTGACAGAAGTGTCGTCTTCCCACAGCCATTAGTCCCAATGATGCCTATTTTCTCAGAGCCGCGGATCTTTAGTTCCAGATTCTTAGAAAGAACCCTGCCCCCATCCCTTGTCAAAAGCTCAGGCTTTTCATAGTCCAGAACCCACTTTGCGGAAGGGATCGCGCTGTCAGCGCCGCCGAGCTTAAAGAAAATGGCTTCTTCCTGTTCGGGCATCTCGGTCATGTTTTCATCTTCCCTCTCGAAACGCCGTTCCATAGCCTTAACATTCTTCATCTTCTTTTTGAGAAGTCTTCCGATGGCATCCCTCTCCGCATGGGAAATGTTATCCAGCCGGCTTCCGACACTCTGCTCCATGCGGCGGATCTTTTCGTCCCTGATCTTCTTTTCCCTGCGTTCTGTGAGAGCGATCCGTTCCTGTTTTTCAAAAGCCTGCAGCCTTTCTTCGGCATACTGCCTGTAAGGCATGTTCGCTATGGTATGACGGCATTTAGTCTTCCGCCTGATCTGTTCGAAATGGATCACGCGGTTCGCGGTCTGCTCGATCAGAGTCTCATCATGTGAAATGAACAGTACCGCGTACTTCCAGCCATTGATCAACTTTTCCATAAACTCCAGGGTTTCGATATCGATATCATTTGAAGGCTCGTCTAAAAGCAGTATCGTCGGTTTCTCCATAAGGATCCGCATCATCTGGGCCTTCACGCGCTCCCCTCCCGATAAGGACTCCATAGTCTGCTCCCGGTAGAAAAATTCTGGATCCAGATTAAAATCATCTGCCAATTTATAAAGCTCCCCGGGTGTCAGGTCTAAAAACTCCTGGCTCTCCATGAAGT
>JAILRI010000023.1 GCA_024698555.1 Lachnospiraceae bacterium | reverse complement strand
TTGATCGTGAAATCAGTCTTGATAACCTTCTTAATCTCACCAATCTCTACCGTAACCGATGCGGTATAATCGCCTGCCTCGGACGGAGCCGTCGTGCTTTCAGTATATTCAGTATTGTTACGTCCCTTGTATGTAACTTTGCCGATAGTGATGATATCTGTCGGGAAAGTGCCATTTGCGGGCGTTATGGTTATCTTTGCCGGGGATACCTTACCTGCAGTAAGACCACTCTCGACAGATATTTTCACTTCAAACTTAACGTCATTGTCAGAGGCTGATGCATACTCGCATCCGGTAACATCACATTTTATCAGCGCTATATTGCCTGCCGCGTTCGTGGCGATGGACCAGTTGTGGGTATGAGTTACCTGACCGTCGCTTGCTCCGGCAGGTTTAAGCGTGAAATCACATTTGATAACCTGCTCTTTATCACCTACTTTTACTATAGCTGATGCAGTATAATCTCCTGCCTCGGTCGGAGGCGTCGTGTTCTTACTATAAACTGTATTGTTTCGGCCCTCGTATTTAACGGTGTCGAGAGTCGGAACTATGATATCCGACGGCCACGTAACATCATTAGGATTGGGGGATTGAGAAATAAATATCGGGATTGGCTGACCTAGAGGCATTGGAGTTTCAACATAAATAGAAACTTCAAAGCAATCATGGTAGTAAGAATACCAACTCGTTTTCTTATACTTGCAGCCTTCAGACTCACAGTCTATCAGTACTTTATCCCCACCTTCGTTCGTGGTGATGGACCAGGTATGAACATGCGCCGGCTTTATGATCATGCATTTACGACGCTGATAATCACCTTCGACCTTATCGATCTCGTTCGCTTGATCTGCTGTATCACCGGCATACACTACCATGTTGGAACCTACTGTGAGGGTTCCGTATTCACCTTCACCTGTAGAGTAACCGCAGCCGATACCTACTGCACCCTCACCACCGGTCGTTATTACCGTTCCGCCATTGACGGTTACGTCACCACCTCTTCCGTCAACTCCGCCGCCGATACCGGCTCCGCCTGAGACAGAGTCTGAACCGCCAGTCGCGGTTACCTTTCCGCCATAGATCTTTACTGTTCCACCGGGTCCCCAGGAACCACCGCCTATACCGGCTCCGCCTTTACTGCCTGTTGCCTCTACTGCTCCGTCATAAATGATTACTGTTCCACCGGCGCTGTCGGCACCACCGCCAATACCTGCCGCGCCACCGTAGCTGGTAGTGCCGACAGCGGTTACTTTTCCTCCATGGATGATTATGGTTCCACCGATACTATCCGACAAGCCACCGATGCCAGCATCACCGCTATAACTTCCGGTTGCAACGAGCGCACCGGTGCCGGCAATATCAGCAGTTTGAGACGAGAGTTTACCGGCATAGATTTCCAGCTGATTGTCAGCCGCTACAGTGATACCTTTACTTGCGGTCAGTGTATAGCCGTCAAGCAGGATCAGCTTTGTAGGGCTTTCAGATGTGCCTGCGACAGAGATCCTTTCAGATATCTCTACGTTGCTGTTTACTACATAGGTTGTTCCGGCCTTCAAAGTAGTAGTACCGGCTGCTACAACCTTGTAAGATGTTGTAGTTTCAGTTTCTGTAGTAACACCACTGCCTTCACTGAATGAACTTACCTGATATTCGACCGCAGCCTTCGGTATAGGATCCGTTACCTTCATGTACTGCTTGCGTTCACCATCAAGTTCATCCAGCTCACTGTTTGTATCGCCGCCGTAGACAGCCAGTCCTTCACCTACTGTGAGGGTTCCGTATTGATTCCCTTCATCGGTAGAGTAACCGCAGCCGATACCTACTGCACCCTCACCACCGGTCGCTATTACCGTTCCGCCATTGACGGTTACGTCAGCACCTCTTCCTTCAACTCCGCCGCCGATACCGGCTCCGCCTGAGTCAGATTCTGAACCGCCAGTCGCGGTTACCTTTCCGCCATAAATAGTTACTGTTCCACCGTCTCCGTAGTAATATCCACCGCCTATACCGGCTCCGCCTTTACTGCCTGTTGCCTCTACTTCTCCGTCATAAATGATTATGGTTCCACTGTCATATTCCGACAAGCCACCGATGCCGGCATCACCGCTATCACTTCCGGTTGCTACGAGCGCACCGGTGCCGGCAATATCAGCAGTTTGAGACGAGAGTTTACCGGCATAGATTTCCAACTGCTTGCCAGCTGCTACAGTGATACCTTTACTTGCGGTCAGTGTATAGCCGTCAAGCAGGATCAGTTTTGTAGGCTTTGCTCCAGTTCCCGGAGTTGCAGACTGACCTTCACTTGCAGCTGTACCTTCAACAGTAATCCTGCCACTGATCGTAACATCGTCGTTCACAACATAGATTTTTCCGGCCTTCCATGTAGTAGTTTCGCCGTCCACTACATTGTATATCGTTGTATCATAAATCGTTGTGGTAATACCACTACTGCTTTCGCTGAATGACCGGTAATTAACCTGAGGCCCGTGAACAACCGGCTTTACGATCATATACCGATAACGGGCATACTCTCCATTTTCAAGTTCAATTTCTTCTGTAGGATTTGCCGTAGTATCGCCGTAGACAGCAAGTCCTTCACCCACTGTGAATTCTCCGTCTACTGCGGTACCTGAAGAAGAACCACGACCGATACCATGTGCTCCCTCAGCGCCATTTGCGGTTACTGTTCCACCGGTGATGGTTACGTCAGCACCACTTCCTTCAACTCCGCCGCCGATACCGGCTCCGCCTGAACCGCCAGTCGCGGTTATCTTTCCGCCATAAATAGTTAATACTCCACCGTTTCCGTGATCTCCACCGCCTATACCGGCTCCGCCTGCACCGCCTGTTGCCTCTACTTCTCCGTCATAAATGATTACTGTTCCACCGCGGCCGTAGAAATAACCACCGCCAATACCTGCCGCGTCGCGTCCACCTGATGCAGTTACTGTTCCGCCATGGATGATTATAGTTCCACCGTCACCATACGACAAGCCACCGATGCCGGCTTTACAGCTATCACTTTCGGTTGCTTCGAGCGCACCGGTGCCGGCTATATCAGTACCTGCAGACGCAAGATTACCCGCATAGATTTCCAGCCGGTTGGCATCTGATACAGTGATACCTTTACTTGCGGTGAGTTTACAGCCGTCAAGCAGGATCAGCTTTGTAGGGCTTTCAGATGTGCCTGCGACAGTGATCCTTTCAGATATCTCTACGTTGCTGTTTACTACATAGGTTTTTCCGGCCTTCCATGTAGTAGTATCCCTGTCCACTACATTGTATATCGTTGTATCTTCAATCGTTGTGATAATACCACTACTGCTTTCGCTGAATGACCGGTAATTAACCTGAGGCCCGTGAACAACCGGCTTTACGATCATATACCGATAACGCTCATACTCTCCATCTACAGGTTCAATTTCTTCTGTAGGATTTTCCGTAGTACCGCCGTACACAACCATGTCATTTACTGTAAAGCTTCCATCCCCTAAATTACCTGCTGAGCCACCACGGCCGATGCCAAATGCACCCTCGCCGCCGGTTGCGGTTGCGGTTACTGTTCCGCCGGTGATGTTTACTGTTCCGCCACTGGCGTCCTTTCCGCCGCCTATTCCGGCTCCGCCTTCGCTGGTAGCGTCCACTTTTCCGCCAGAGATGATTACTGTTCCGCCGGCTGAGCCATGTCCTCCGCCTATCGCAGCTCCACAGTTGTTTTGACTGTTCAAGTTGCTGGTAGCGGTTACTGTTCCGCCGGTGATGTTTACTATTCCACCCCTAGCGTACCTTCCTCCGCCTATTCCGGCTCCGCCATTGCTGGTAGCGATCACTTCTCCGCCGGAGATGTTTACTGTTCCGCCGGCTCCGCCATCTCCTCCGCCTATCGCAGCTCCACAGCTGATACTGTTCAAGTTGCTGGTAGCGGTTACTGTTCCTCCATAGATATTTACTGTTCCACCGGTCATTCCCTGAGCGCCGCCTATAGCAGCTCCTTTTCCATTACTGGTTGCCTTAACCGTTCCGCCATAGATACTTATTGTTCCGTTTGAATGAAAATTCTGGTAAGAACCATAACCACCTATGGCGGCACTCTGATCACTACAGGACGCGGTAACTGTACCTAATCCAGCTATTGTTCCTTCCCCGATCTTACCGGCGTATATTTTCAATTCTTTGCCTTCATCAACACTGATACCTGCGCTTGCTGTCAGAGTGTATCCATCAAGCAGTATAAGTTTTGCAGCACCTTGAACGGTAACTCTGGTGCTGATCGTGACATTAGAGTTCACTACATAAGTTTTGCCATTTTCCCAATCAGTAGTACCCGATCCCAATACA
Organism: Lachnospiraceae bacterium; assembly: GCA_024698555.1. Taxonomy (GTDB): domain Bacteria; phylum Bacillota; class Clostridia; order Lachnospirales; family Lachnospiraceae; genus RUG11977. The sequence continues at coordinate 9,120 of JAILRI010000023.1, read as the reverse complement.
ATACCTGAACCGGTAACTACCTGTGATGACTCATTTAAATAATTAAAGCCAACCTCCGCCGCATGCGCCTTAGTGGTCATCACGGGCAGTGTCCCTATGACCATGGCCAGTGCGAGCATAATGCTTAAGATATGCTTTTTAAGCGCCTTTCCTATCCTGTTCTTTTGTATCATATACAACCTCCTTTTATTCCGGCTCATAAATCCTAAAGCCAACCGAGAAGTATTATACAACATTTTCATATTTTAATATATCTCTTTAGGGAGGCAAATATGTATATATGTTTTTTCGCTTTTTGTGTATACAGGAGAAGGGTGATGTGATGAAGCGTAGAGAAAATGCGGTAAACAGGCGTAAAGACAAGCATACCTGACAGATGAGTCCTCATGTCCTCATGGGGACATTTTTAAACCTAAGACCATTAATTCTGTGACCAGACAGAAACCTTTTGAAATTCTTTGCCAATCAAAAGCGTTATAAAACAAAAGCACTTGAAAAACCTTCCCTTTAAGTGTATCATTTTCATGTGAGTGGCTGTTTTAACGCTACTTTTGGAAAGGACAGTTAGATAGTATGGAGTATGTATCGACTACACAGATCGCCAAGGTCTGGGGCGTATCCAGAAAGACTGTGAACAGATATGCCGCTGAGGGGAAGATCGAGGGCGCCTATCTGGTCGGCAATACCTGGATGATCCCCGCAGATGCCCAAAAAGCCGACGCAGAAGCAAGAACGGCGGACGAGGACGTTTTCCACTTTCCCCTGTATCTTTACCGTAATTTTCACAGTGTGAAGAAAACCCTTACGAAGCCCGGGGAATTAATGCTGTATTCCGCTTTTGAAACGGGTCTTAACGGGGATTTTGACAAGGCTTACCGCCTTGCGGAAGAAGCTTTTGAACTGACGGAGGATGTTCCGGTAAAGATAACCTGCCTTTATGTAATGGCGCGGTGCAGCCTGTATGAGCACCGCTATCCTCTCTTCATGAAACATGTACTGGAGATGAACGGGTATCTCGCGAAGGATTTTGATCATAAAAATGAAATGAATCTGCTCCTCATCGATATCGAGACCTATTTCAAGGGCTTCGATTCGCTGCTGAACGCTTCATTTGACATGATCAGCGGTTACAGCAGCGAGCTGTTCCCTATCGTCACTACGATGACGCTTTATAAGCATATACTGGTTTCGCTCAATACCGAGGCAGAGATAGACACTCCGGTATATGAAATGGCGCTGAAGATCTTTGAAGAAAAGGGGTATATCTATCCTTCCATACTGCTCAGTTCGGAACTGGCAGTTATCTTTCACAACAAAGGCAGGAATGAGTTCGCGTACAGCTATGCCAAATACGCCTATGACCTTGCCCTGAAATATAACGGCTTCATCATGCTCATCGATCTTTATTCCGTTGCTCCGAAGGTGCTCGACAAAGCGTTAAAGCACTATAAGATGACTGTGGATCCCGAGCTGGTAAATCTGACGAGGGATCTGAAAAAGGCCTGTGCCGGACTGATGTGGTACTTAAAGAAGCCCGGCTCCATGTTCGGTTTTATCAATGATGATTACGACTATATCTGCTATGCCGTCAGCGACTATACGAACAAACAGATCGCGGCCATAAAGCAGATCAGCGAAAGCACCGTTTCTCAAAAATATAAGAGGCTGTTCCTGACCTTCAACGCCGGGAGCAAAAAAGAGCTCGCGGCCACCTTTCTGGAAAGACTGGACACTTACTGAGCTTTCTTTCCTTCAACTATCTCTTCATAGAGCTCCATACCGAAACTCGTAAGCTCCGGCTCATGGCGGATCATGCGGAAGGTGCGTGTTCCGTCCTCTTTTCTTTCGGCAGAAAAGAACTCGGCCGGGCTGTCGGGCATATCTTTTGTTTCCTCATAGATACGCTTCGCAAATGAAAGTAGATGGGTAACGGTAAAGACGCGTACTCCGGCTTCCGTCAGCGCCTTCACTATATCGTAGGCGATCATGGAACCTTCCTTTTCCGTAGTGGTGGCAAAGGATTCGTTGAGCAGTATGAGCGAGCCGTCTCCTATCCGGTCCACTATCCTGCTCATACGGGAGAGCTCCTCATCGAGCCTGCCGCTGTTCATGGTCGCGTCCTCTCTGCGGGTAAAATGCACGAATATTCGCGGAAAAATACCGCTCTCGTAGCTTCTCGCCGCCACAGGCAGTCCGCACTGCATCATCACCTGCGCTATCCCGATGCTGCGCAGGAACGTGGATTTGCCGCCCTGGTTCGCTCCCGTAACGACGAGCAGATCCTTGTGCCAGATGGAGCAGGTATTGCCGATGGCCTTTGTCCGCTGCGTGATCTCCAGCGTAAATTCCTTCAGCTCCTCAAACCCGATATCCCGTCTGCCGCATACTCCCGGAAAGCACCATCCGACCTCAAAACGCTCCATCTGCCTGATGAGCTGTATCGTAGCCAGGTAAAAACCCGTCTGGAACTTGAGCTTATCAAAAAACTCCCTGTATTCCCACATCTGTTCCCACAGTATCCCTGCCAGATAGCTGACTATCGTATATTCCAGGAGCCCTGACTGTTCGCCGGTCTTCATATCCTGCGTCGTCGAAAAAGAATCCGGTATCCACGAATCGGCAAAATTCTTAAGCTTATGTCTGATGCTTCCGGGACGGATAAACTCCGATCTCTGCGAAGAAATGTCTTCAAGCTTCAAAGAGCTGAATTTCAACCCGTCTTCAAGTCCGCATTCCAGGACGATCCGGGGCGTGATCACCTGCGCGTTCCGTTCATCACTTTCATCGATCCTGTCCGCGTAGAATTCTATATCACTCAGCACCCTTATAAAATAATCTTCCAGCTCATCCGTATAAGTATTTAAGAAATCATCCCTGAAGGAGCACAGTCCGCCTGATGAAAAGTCCTTCTGCTCCCTGATCATCATTTTCATGTCGGAAAGTGTCTGTCTGAAAAGCTCAAGTGTCTTGATGTCTGTCATCAGCCTGGCCGCAGGGTTGCTCTGTGACGCTTTTTCCTGTTTTCCACGGCCTAACTCGACCCATTTCACTATCAGATCACGGCAGCTTTCATACAGACCGCGTATAAACTCCTCATGCGTAATGCTGTCCTTTATCATCGCCTGACGGTAGGCGATCTCCTCCGCTGAGGATAGAGGCACCATCATTACGGCCTTAAGCGTTTCGGCGAGATACGTATCCTCCGTTTCCACCGCCTTGACCTCATCATTTTCATATACGATCCTTTTAGCGCCTGCCGAAAAGATCGTTTTTAAGCCCAGATCATTGATGATATCCGCCGCATCGGGATACCTTTCATCTTTTATCCATTCCCTGTCTTTGTACAACAAGCATATTTTCATAGCCGCTCCTTCAGCTGACCGTAAGTGAGTCTGTATTTCAAGACCAGATTCTCCGCGCTGGGCGTATCGTCCGCCTCGCCCCGCAACACCTTGAAGGTCTGCACTTTTTGGTCATCCAGCACTGCTTTCATGCTCACCACGCCCTCTCCTGCCTCGGCCAGCTCTTTGAGATGCGTGACATATATTCCCATGCATTCCGCTTCCATAAAATGCGTAAGCACCTTTTTTCCCATGATCCTCGCGTCATAATTTGCCGCAGTGGTAAAGAGCTCGTTTATGACCACGAAGGCGCCTCTGCATTCCTGTGCCATCATGGGAGCGAGCCTTACCAGTTCCTCTTTAAGCTTGCCCCGTCCGGTATCAGAGCTTTCCTCCACCGAAAAATGTGTCATCAGGCCTGTAAAAAACGGCAGATTGGCGGAAAGAGCCGGTACGTCGAGTCCCATTTTGGTAAAATAGACCAGTTGTCCCAGGCTCCTGGCAAAGGTTGTTTTTCCGCCCTGATTCGGTCCTGTGACCACGAAAAAGCTCTCCTTCCCGTCATAATAAAGATCGTTTGGAATAACCTTTTTCCCCGTTTCCAGTGAAGCGAGGGCCAAGGCCAGATCATAAAGTCCCTTCGCCTCCATTTTCCTGCTGCCGTCCGGAAGCGGTGCAGTAAAATAAAATCCTTCTTTTTCCATATCCCGCATGAACGAAAGGTAAGAAAGGTAGAATATCACTTCCTGCTCAAATCTTTTAAGTACAGGCTTCTCATACCCCTCGATGCTTTCCGCCGTTGCTTTCATGGTTCTGTAAAAATCCCTGTCCTTGTTTATCAGGATATCAAGGCAGGCTTTTTCCAGCTCGGTAAGGTTCGGATCCATCCTGAAGGGATTCAGAAAGGGCTTTATCTCTTTACCCCCTTTTTCCCTGAGCATCTTCCCGTAGCTGCCCTCTTCATCCGAAACGCGTCCCAGTGTCACGCTTATGCGCTCCTTGTCGAGCGTGAGCACGAACTTCAGATCATTTATCTTTTTTATAAGAGTATGTACCTTATCTCGTATACTGCGGTACTCACCATCACCTGTTATCTCTTTCAGTATCCGCAGGAAGCTTTTCATCCCCTCCGAAGCCAGGTTCGCCTGTTCCAGGGCTTTTTCAAGCTTCTCATACATCTCAAAATAACTGTAGGTCTCCCTGATCTGCCATACCGCCTTCTGGATTTGTGTCTGAACCTTTCGTTTTTCACTCCGCAGCCTTTCGATCTCGGCCAGCTCTTCGACAAATGTCATGAGCGGCGCGTATACCGCTTCTTTCTTTATATCCCCGAACACCTCTCTGCGGTAAGCCTCTTCCTCATAACTACCCGGAAACCACATATAATACTTTCTGACGTCTTTACCCCACCTTGAAACCAGTCTGTCTATGATCCGGGTAAGGTTCAGGTCCTGATAGAAGGACGGGGTTATCTTTGGTTCCTCTTCCTCTGTACACAGGTTCAAAATACTGAATTCATCGTTTTTTAGCACTTACTCCTCCTCACGTCGGCCATCGGCAAAGGAGCCGCCGCACTTTCTTAGTGTAACTTTCCCATAAAATACTGAATAGTTACTTAAAATCATTATATGGTAACCACATATATTTATCAACCTAAACGTAATATATGTAATCGCCCGGGGCAGCTCTTAGGAACTACCATCTCGCTTATCGCGCATACAAAAACCCTGTGCTTTCCGGAAAGATATATCATCCGGAATAACACAGGGTTAAAAGCTATGCTAGTCTTACTTACCGGGATACTTGATAGCCGAGGCCACATCATATCCTGCAAGTCTGTCCCTTCCCTTTAAGCCTTCGAGCTCCATCAGGAAACAGATACGTACTACCTCGCCGCCCAAGTCCTCCACGAGCTTTACCAGAGCCTCTATGGTGCCTCCGGTAGCGATCAGGTCATCTATGATGACCACCTTCTGTCCGGGCTTGATGGCGTCCTTATGTATCTCGATCTTTGCGGTACCGTACTCGAGAGCGTATTCTCTCGATACGGTCTCGCAGGGAAGCTTGCCCGGCTTTCTGGCCGGAATAAAAGGCTTTTTAAGCTTGTACGCCACAGGCATTCCGAATATAAAGCCGCGGGATTCGGGTCCTACTATCAGGTCAAAATCGAGATCCTTTACCATATCGATATAAGCATCGATCGAGTCCACGAGACCGTCCGCGTCCTGCAGTACGCTCGTCACATCCCTGAACATGATGCCGGGCTCGGGAAAATCCGGAATAGTCCTTACATAATCAGCAAGATTGCCTCTCTTCATAGCGTAAACCTCCATAATTATGATCTAACAATAAACTAGACCGCCTGTGTTCCCCAAAGGGCAACTCCTGTTTTATGCCGATACGCGTTTCATTCGCAGTTAAAACAGTATTTTGTTACGGATCTGTATTTCTCGCCGGCTTTGAGCAGCGGAGCTTTGAACCTGGGCTCATTGATCGCGTTGGGAACGAACTGGGTCTCCAGGCACACACCGCAGCGTTTGCCGTATTCCACTCCGCCCTTGCCTGTATGGGGCGCGATATAATTGCCTGCATAGAACTGCAGCGCGGGCATATCGGAATATACCGACATGCGCCTTCCGCTGGCTTCATCGCTCAGGATAGCTATCTGCTCGCAGTTTACACCGGTGGTATCAAGGATGAAATTGTGGTCATAACCGCCGGCTATACGCAGCTGCTCATGATCATCGTCGATCCTCGCGCCTATTACCTGCGGCTGCGTAAAATCAAACGGTGTGCTGGCTACGGATGCGATCTCGCCTGTAGGCACGTCATTTTCATCCGCGGGAGTGAACGAGGATGCCTTGAGCCATAATTTATGATTCATAGCGCTTCCCGAAGCGTGTCCCGAAAGATTAAAATACGAATGGTTGGTCATGTTCACAATGGTATCCGCGTCGGAAATGCCCTCATATTCGATCTCAAGCGTATTGGTCTCCGCTACCCTGTAGGTTACGGACACATTGAGATTACCGGGAAATCCCTGATCCTGATCGGGTGAGAACAGGTTCAGCCTGACCGAATTGTCATCGGGTATCTCTGCTTTAAACATACGCTTATGGTAGCCGTTCTCAGTACTCGAATGAAGATTAGACTCTCTCCAGTTCTTCTCCAGAGTGTACTCTACGCCGTTAATGGTAAAATGCGCATTCTTGATACGGTTGGCATTTCTTCCGATGGTTGCTCCGAAAAAGAACTGATTCGTAAGATACTTATCCAGAGTATCATAGCCAAGTATCACATCATCAAACTTGCCGTTTCTGTCCGCGACAAAAAGTGAAACCAGAATAGCGCCGAAGTCAATTACTTCCGCTGCCATTCCTTTTGAATTTTCGATACGATACAGGGTGACCTCTTCACCCTTTCCTGTTTTCCCAAAGCTCCTGGTTGTGACCGACATATTTTTCTCTTACCTTACCTTTCCATTTTCTTTCCATTTTCAAATTAAGACGGCAACAGCCGCCAATGAATGAGTATATATCAGTTTTATAGATAATACAAGTGGTAATATTTAACAAAGTGCGGATAAAGTGAGTGCGGCGGTCGGTTTCCAACAAGTCGGAGCATTTCTTTACAACTTTTCCGAATACTGAAAAAACAAACGCCGGACTATAAAAAACCGGCGTTTGGTGTTAAATCTATGTATGCCACTACAAAACATTTTACAGAGAGATTATACCACAGCCTCTCTTTCTATAGAATAGCACGTCAATTGGTATTATGTATTTTTTCGTAGACGGTCTCGGCGCTGATACTATTATCATTGCCGATAGCATCACAGATGCTCTCAATCTTTTCAAGTCTTTCATCCAGGAATTCTGTCATTTCCAGAGCATTACGTCCTTTGGATTTGTTGAAAATCACCTGTTTGATGAGTAAAAGTTCTTCACCTTTGTTAATTCCCTGCTCTAAGCCCTGTTCTAAACCCTGTTCTAAACCCTCGTTAATTGCCTTCTCATAGAGTGTTTCAAGTACTACTCCGCCCATGATATTCACCATCCTTTCCTCAATCTCGTTGCCATCCGTAATGTGCTTGATAATGTCGTTTACAAAGCCTATCAGCATCATGGCCTCGCCTTGCTTGATAATACCCTTGTTCAAATCCCAAAGTATTAGTTTCTTGAAGTATATAAGATCATCCTCGGCTTGTGGCAGGATGATTCCCTTTGAAAGATCCTTCTCATATCTTGCAATGTAAAATGGGATGTAAGGATACTGTCGGCTCTTGGCAATATATTCTCTCGAAAACTGCTTAAGGAAGATGTTCTTCGCTCTATATTCTACAGTCGTACCACCCGGAAAGTCAAGCAATATTTTTGTGTATTCGGGCATGTTATCTCCACATTTGATATAGATGATCGCGATTTCGGGCATTTTGATATGAGCCCACCCGGAACCGTATTCGGCCTCATCTATAGCTGAAAGGAAGGCATACTCGGTGATCCTTAACTGTATAGTGTCATCATCATAGCTTTGCACTTCGATCAGATAAGTAACTTCTCGTATCCTTATTCTGAAATCCGACTCGAGCAGGTGAGGTTCCAAAGCCGTCCCATCAGCGGACATATTTAGACTGGAACATTCCGAAGAGAGGATCGTTACTTCTTCATTCATATCGTACTTTCTGGCGAATATTTCGTTTATCATAGGGATAAACAACCGTTTGGCCTTCAATTTCATGGTTTTAAAGACACTGTCATAATCGTTACTGTTCTTCAAATAGACTCCTTTCTGGCATAATACGTTGCAAGCAAATCCGGTATTCCGGCATTAAAAGAATAACTGAATTTGCTTTTTTACTGTCGGCACTTTTGCTAAAACATTGATTTTTTTTAAATGGGATGCATATATGAAAATGTTCTGTGATCATTCGCTGAACCCGTTTCCAGAAAGGTTCCGCGGTTTATAATGGTGGAATATCTGCCGCTTAAGAAGCGGTGGTTGCAAGCGGCATTAAAGGTAAAGCTTTATGCTTGAAATGTACGATAACATGGATTTAAGAAAAATGCAAGTGTTTTTCCGAGAACAGAAAACTGAAAAATAAAACTATAAAAAGATTGCGATATGAACATGGGGGCTGCCGCACTTTCTTAGTGCAACAGCCCCCTGTTCTTTATTGTTTTTGGTTCTGTCCGATAGCTACTTTACCCTCTTATACACGCAGAACCGGTACTCCAGATCCCAGTAGGTCTCCTCTTCGGATTCCGACACCTTTTTCCACTCATCGCTTTCATCCAGATTGGGAAAATAGGCGTCTGCCTGATAAGAGTAATCAATCCTGGTGATATAGGCCTCGTCGCAGTACGGCAGCAGCTGTTCATATATGCTCTGTCCGCCGATCACGTATACCTCTTCGGAAGGCACATCGCTCACCTTCCCCAGAAGCTCCTCCACACTGTGAACTACCTCAGCGTCCGCCACCTCGTAATGATGATTGTGTGATATTATAATATTGCGCCTGTTCTTTAACGGGCGGCCTCCGGGAAAGGTATCCATTGTCTTACGACCTAAGACCACTGTCTTGTTTATGGTTTCCTGCCTGAAAAACCTCTGATCGGCCGGGATGCTCACTAAGAGCTGTCCTTTGCAGCCTATGGCCCAGTTCTTATCAACCGCTGCGATCGCACGCATACTTTTCCCTCCATGATACTAAAATGCGTAACTATTCAGCACTCTCACCTCACATCGAGAGCAGCTTGCTGCTCCCGATGCAAGTTTCGGA
>JAILRI010000247.1 GCA_024698555.1 Lachnospiraceae bacterium | reverse complement strand
GAAAGTTTGACAGATATCACAGTCATAAGGGACGGCAGGATAGAGTGAACAATAATATGACTGCATCAAAAAGACAGGAGAAACAGATAGGTAGAGAACTGGCTGCCTGCGGAACAGCCTTGCGTGATATCAACGTACAGGCAAAAGACGGGCGGCTTGTTTTGTGTGCTGTCAGAGGACTGCTGGTATTCTTTGCCGCATTCGGAACCATCGGAGGTATCGCGTCAGCCTTTGACCTTGAAGCTTCATATATCAAGGCGGGGTTGTGGCTGTTTGTGATATCCATGCTGATATCGCTCATTTATTTTAACAGGATCTCTTTTTATCTGGGTTATATCCTTCTTCTGGGCGCTTTTTTCGCGGCTTCGGTATATTTCTACATTTACATCAACTCAGGCTTTCAGGCTTTCGTAAATATCCTTGGGAAAAGGTATAATGAATATTTTCACATAAACAGGATCAGGGAAGCTGCGGAAATGTACGGCGACAGATATGTGACGCTGACCGCGGTCATGATCTTTGTCGGCGCGCTTTTAGTACTCCTGCTCAATATCGCGATATCCGGATACATGAGCCTGATACTGACATTTCTGATCACATTTCTGCCTCTGCAGATCGCATTTTACATTGATCTTATCCCAAAACTGCAGTACCTGATAATGCTGCTCGGAGTGTACATTTCCGTGACAGTACTCGGAAGAGCCGGCAATTTTACGCTTCCGTACAGGCATGAGAAAGGGAAAACCTATCTGCATTACAGAAAGGCCGGAAAGGTCAGGAGCTTCTATATTTCCACCTGGATCGGCATGCTGCAGGTGGCCGGCTATGCTTTGGCACTGTCATTTGTGTTCATGCTGGTCTTTAACGGTGTCATAAGGGAAAAGGCTGATACGGAGCATATTGAGAGCTCGGCAAAAGCAGTAACGGACAGATATGTCAAGGCTATAGTGCAGGGCGGTATAACATCCCTTTTTAACAGATATGACGCCATAGCCGGTATCGCGCACGGGCAGATCGGCGGAATAGGAAGTGTAAATCCGGACTTTGAGACGGATCTGGTGATCAGGTTTGTGCCGTTTGGGACGGACTCCGTATATTTGAAAAATTATACCGGCGTGTACTATGACGGAAGCCGATTCCGCTCGGAGAGAACCGGAGACTCTTTTTCACAATACCTGGAGAAAGATGATTATATCCCGGCGCTGGCAGGAGAAGGCCTGCCGCAGGCACCGGGTGAAAATGCGGAAAAAACTGATGAATCCGGCAAAGCCAAGACCGAAACGAACGCGAAAGGCGAACAAAGGCTGTATTATGAACAGATGACAGAACAGGCGGGCTGGGACTCGGTCGGAAAAATGTGGATCGGCAATGTGGGTGCCGGTGTTTCCAGAGATTTTTTGCCCTATTTTGGATTTTACAGCACTTCAAAAAAGTCCCTGGCTGCTCAGGGAATACCGGATCCTTTCTACCGATTTGCCATGGAGAATATCGGAATGCCGGCCGGGCATGATGAAAATCCGGCCCGAAAACTGTTAGAGAGCAGTATACCTGACACTCCCGATGAGACCGGAATGCGTGAGTCCTACGAGATGCTGTTCCTGCCCTACAGGCCGGGCGCGTTTTACCCTCAGAATCCGACTGTAACCGCGGACTATGAGGATTATGTATATGAGGAATATCTTGATATTCCTGATCCTTTGAAGGAAATAACCGGCAAGATCGCGCGTGATACAGGTATCGCTGATCTTGCCCGGCAGTACCGTTCCCTGTATGAGAAAAAGCATCGGGCATTGGAAAAAGAGGGACTATTGTACTATAACGGGCTGCTGTATGACGCTTCGGATATAGCGGAAATAACCGGTGAAACAGATATACCGGACATACCTGATATCTCGTCGATCCGGGATTCAATATATGTATCTGCATATATGCCGTTGGAACAAAGTATGATGGATCGTTACGAATATGAGGATTATGAGGCGCTTCAGAGCCTGAGACTTCAGATCGCGGCGAAACTAAAAGGATATTTTATGCGGGAATATACCTACACCATGTCTCCTGGCAGGACGCCCGCAGGGCGTGAAACGGTAGAATATTTCCTGAATGATCTGAAGCGTGGGTACTGTGTACATTTTGCGGCTGCTTCCTGTATGATCCTGCGCAGTATCGGAATCCCGGCCAGGTATGCAGAGGGCTATGTTTGCAGCTATGAAAGTATGGCTGAAGGGACGGCGCTTGATGAGGATACATCGAATTGGAAGCTTGGAAGTTACGGTATTTCGGATGATATGCCCGTCATCGAGGTAGAACTTACTGATGCTTCGGCGCATGCCTGGATAGAGATATATCTTGACGGATATGGATGGATACCTTACGAGATGACGCCTCCGTCAGATGAGGTAACTTATGGTGGGGGCGGCTTTGCCGGATTTCTCGCGGGGCTGATCACCCGTTCGCGTGACAGGTCACTTCCTCAGACAGACTATGAACAGCCTGAAGAACAGTTATCAAACAGGGATGCCGGAAGGGTTAAGACTGAAAACGGGTTTATGTATACGGTCAGCTTTATTCTCATACCGCTGTTCAGACTGGCTTTGATCACGCTTCTTGCATTTGCGCTTGCTCCGCTTGGCGTTTGGGCAGTTTCACGGATCAGGATACGGCAGCTGGAAAAGAAGGAAGAATATGCACAGGCACTGGTCGAGGGATACAGGGCGTTCTTAAAAAACGGGTGGATCAGGAAACAATTTCGCGGAGGTCATCCGATGGTAAGGGATGTATTCGATCTGATGAAGCTCAAGGCAAAAAGCGATGGGAACGGAACACCATTATCCGAAGAACAGCTTGTTTCTCTCGAGGAAGGTATACAAAGAGCGGCTTATTCGGGGGAGCCGATGGAAACGGATGAATACGCCGGATATAAGAGTCTTTTAAAACAGCTGGTCAGCAGCAGGGAAAAACTTTAAGTTGTAGACAAAAGCCCTGTGCGGAGTCTTATTTTTGTGAATAGTAACGATTTTAAAAGTCTTTCTTGCTTTTTGGACAGTGTGGCTATATAATGCTAGTTGGTGAATTTTGGGTACCGGAAGTAGCGGTATCGATGAATAAATAGAAGATGGAGGTAAGTAATGAGTAATTCCAGCAAACTGTCGGCAAAGGACAGAATCCTTACTTTGCTTGACGACAACAGCTTTGTGGAGATCGGCGCGCTGGTTACCAAGCGCAATACCGATTTTAACCTGCAGGCAAAGGAAGCTCCCTCGGACGGCGTTATCACCGGCTATGGCACCATTGCCGATGCACCTGTGTATGTATACAGTCAGGACGCGTCGGTTCTGGGCGGAACTATAGGCGAGATGCATGCCCGCAAGATCGCGAAGATCTATGATCTGGCCATGAAATGCGGAGCTCCCGTCATCGGTCTTATTGATTGCGGCGGTCTTCGTATCGAGGAAGCCTGCGATGCACTTGAAGGTTTGGGTGACATCATGACTAAACAGGTGCTCGCTTCCGGCGTTATCCCTCAGATCGCGGTAATATTCGGAAGCTGCGGAGGAGGGCTTTCTATATCGGCTTCCCTGAATGACTTTGTATTTGTTGAGAAGAACGGCAAGCTCTTCCTCAATACTCCCAATGTGGTAAAAGGAAACAATGTGGATAAGTGCGATACTGCTTCAGCTGCCTTCAAGGCTGAATGCGGCGCGGCCGATTTTTGCATCGAGGGTGAAGTAGAGACTCTCAATGCAGTAAGAAATCTGATCAGTGTTATTCCTTCCTGTAATGAGGATGATGCCGCACTGAGCGATTGTGACGACGATTTGAACAGACTTACCGATGATTTTGCGGGCGAGGCTGAAGATCCGGCAGTTGCTTTGGCAGATCTTTCGGATGATGGTTTTATGATCGAAGTCGGAAAAGAGTTTGCCAAAGAGATGGTAACCGCGTTTATCAAGCTTGACGGCATTACCATCGGCGCTGTAGCCAACAGGACCGTACTTTCCAAAGACGGAAAGGCTGTAGAGAAATTTGAATCAAAGCTGACCGCAAACGGATGTTCAAAGGCTGCCAGATTTGTCAATTTCTGTGACGCGTTTGATATTCCGGTACTTACCGTTACCAATGTGGACGGTTATGCTTCCTGTATGTGCGCAGAGAAGAAGCTTTCAAAAGAAGCGGCCGGTCTTCTTGCCGCATTTGCCGATGCAACATGTCCCAAGGTCAATGTTATAGTCAAGGGTATCGGTTCAGCATATACCGTTATGAATTCCAAGGCCAGCGGCGCGGATATGGTATTCGCCCTTGAGGGAGCTTTGGTTGGTCCTATGGCTTCCGATCTGGCTGTACAGATCCTTGATCCCGACAAGAAGGATGCAAAGGTACAGTCTGAGTATGAGAAGTTACAGCTTTCCGCACAGGCTGCTGCCAGAAGGGGTTATGTTGATTCCATCATTGCTGCCGCAGATGTCAGAAAGAATGTGCTCTATGCTTTCGAGATGCTGTATCTGAAGGCTGAGGACAGACCTGGCAAGAAGCACAAAGCATTTTAAGTGAGGTGGCAATATGGGATTAAATAATCTGATATTCCTGGCCGAAAGCGATCTGGGCGAAGTTATGGGAAGAGCCGGGCTCAACACGGCCATGGGTATTTCCATAGTGTTCCTGACTCTCGCATTTATTTCATGCGTGATAGCGCTTGAAGGCAAGATATTTACCGCTCTGAACAAAAAGAAATCCGCTCCCAAAACTGTGGAGGCTCCTAAGGAAGAAACGGCTGCACCTGTTGCGGTTGTGGAGGATAGTGCTTCTTCCGAAGAGGA
>JAILRI010000215.1 GCA_024698555.1 Lachnospiraceae bacterium | reverse complement strand
TTCAGCCTGTGATGTTTCTCATGCAGCGCCGTACGCTCATTTTAAGGATAAGGACGAACTGATTGAGGCGATCAAGAAAAGTGTAACGGAGCAGTTAATGGGCGAACTGGAAGACGCTGTTCGTTTTGCTTCGAATTCAGAGCTTGCTATCGTGCGTATGGGTAAGCGATATGTTTCGTTCTTTCGCAGCAATCCCGATTATTTCAAGTTTCTTTTCGGGCGTCAGAATATCATCGCTCATTTAAAGATCGACGAGAAAACAGATAACGATTACCCGCCTTTCGTTCTTTTAAAAAATACATACCTCAAATATCTGAAGGAGTGCGGAAAAAAAAAGAACAGGAAAGAACAGGAGGTTGAGCTTTTGAAAATCTGGGCATCAGCGCACGGCCTTGCAGCAATTGCCTGCATGTCCGGCGTGATCCCGTCCTTTGACTGGGATGAGATGCTTGAAAGTGACGAGCTCCTGAGATAAAACAGGAGTCAGTGGGGACGGTTCTCATTGACTTTATTTACCTGAAAGAAGTCAGCAAGAACCGTCCCCGTTGGCTTACTATTCTGTAGACAGCCTTCCCACGGCTGTCTGTTTACCATACTCAAATATTGAATATTTAAGTGGGAGCAATAGAAATCTGCTGTATTTTATCATAATAAACATGACATATAGTTGACATGTTAGGCTTGTTATGATGCATATGGAGTGTGAGAGATATGAAGATAGACAGGCTGATCGGGATATTGTCAATCTTACTGCGGGAAGAAAAGACAACGGCTCCTGAACTGGCGGAAAGGTTTGAGGTATCGAGAAGGACGATAAACCGGGATATCGAAGCTCTTTGCAATGCCGGTATCCCCATAATGACCACGCAAGGAACCGGCGGTGGTATCAGCATTATGGACGGATACCGGATGGACAGGACGATCCTGACGTCAAAGGATATGCAGATGATCCTTGCTGGCTTAAGGAGTCTGGACAGCGTGAGCGGAAGCAGGTATTACAGTCAGCTTATGGAAAAGATCCAGGCGGGTTCCTCTGAATTCATTAACGGAAGGGATTCCATACTGATCGATCTGTCATCATGGTATCGTGAATCACTGGCTCCGAAGATAGAGACTATACAGGATGCGATCGGGTTCAAGAAGACCATCAGGTTTCGCTACTATTCACCCGGAGGGGATACAGAAAGAGAAATCGAACCATATTATCTTATCTTCAAATGGACAAGCTGGTATGTTTATGGCTATTGCCTTTTGAGTGACTGTTTCAGGGTGTTTAGGTTGAACAGGATGGATGGTATGACGCAGTGTGCTTCCTATGAAGGGTATCGCGAGGTTCCGCTGCCGGATCTGTCAAATAAAAAGGTTTTTCCTGCAAAAGACAGGGTGAAGGCAGTGTTTGATCCTTCAATGAAGTGGCAGCTTGTGGAAGAGTATGGTGCAGATTCTTTTACGGAAATGGACGACGGAAGCCTCATGTTTGAACATGAATACGCGGATGATGAAGGACTGCTTGCCTGGATGCTTTCATGCAGAGACAAGGTGACTGTCTTAGAACCCGTCAGGATCAGGGAAAAGCTCTATCATATTACTACTGAAATAGCAAAAAGATATGAAGGAGAGCGAAATGAAAAGTACAGCGTTGGTCGTAATAGACCTTCAGAATGATATTACGAAGAATTATAAAAAGATCATTGAACAGGTTAATGAAGCAATCGACTGGGCGGTGTCGAAGGATATGCATGTCATCTATATCAGGCACTACAATCTGACTGAAAAGACAAGAACATTTAAGCCAGGCACCAAAGGATCTGAGCTGGTTCCTGAACTAAAGGTCGTGTCAGAGAATGTTTTTGAAAAGTCCAAAGCCAGTGCTCTTACCAGTGAAGCATTTAGCGGATTTATAGAGAAAAACGGTATAGATGAGTTTTACATCGGCGGAGCAGATGCGACGGGATGCGTCAAATCAACAAGCTACAATCTAGTAAAAGCAGGATACAAAGTGCACACGATATCTGATTGTATAACCAGCTATGATCTGAAAAAGATTGATGCAATGTATACGTATTATGCCGATAAGGGCTGCGAAGTGTTAACGCTTAAAGAGTGTATGGGACAAAAGGAGGCTTGATGTTATGAGGCTTGATGGTTTTGGGTTACTTGTAGAAGATATGGCAAAGATGATCCGA
>JAILRI010000206.1 GCA_024698555.1 Lachnospiraceae bacterium | reverse complement strand
GGGAATGCCTATGGTCGTACTTCTCATGATACTGTATTACGTGGTGTTCGCACGGATAGCTATAGGCGGGATAGCCGTTGCGGTGATCGGTTTTACGTTAACATTCGGCGCTTCCGTATTCGGCATGCTCAAAACCGGAGTCGGGGCGGTCAGCAGCGGACAGTACGAAGCAGCCCGCGCCATGGGTTTCTCGGATATAGGGACATTTTTCAAAATAATACTTCCCCAGGCGCTGCCTCTTGTTATGCCCTCTTACAAAGGACAGGTCGTCGACCTGATCAAGTCGACCGCAGTGGTAGGTTATATCGCCGTGCAGGATCTGACCAAGATGGGCGATATCGTCAGGAGCCGCACCTATGAGGCATTTTTCCCACTGATCGCGGTAACGGTCATCTATTTTGTCCTGGAGGGCCTTATCGGTCTGCTTCTGGGCAGGCTCATAAAGAGCATGGATCGGAAAAAACGCAGACGCGAGACTATTTTGAAAGGAGTCAGGACACAATGATCAAGATAGAGCATTTGAAAAAGGCTTATCCTAACGTTACTCCTTTGAAGGATGTCAACACGGTGATCAATGACGGCGATGTGATCTCCATCATCGGACCTTCCGGTACCGGCAAGAGCACGCTCATGAGGTGCATAAACCGTCTGGAAACGCCAACTTCCGGCAGGATATGGGTAGACGGAGTCGATGTGACAGATCCGGCAACGGACTTAAATAAGGTCAGATTGAAGATGGGGATGGTATTCCAGTCATTTAACCTTTTTGAACACCTGACCGTGATCGAAAATATCATGCTCGCTCCTGTCGAACTGCTGAAAAAGACAAGGCAGGAGGCTTATGACAGGGGCATGGAGCTACTGAAGACAGTGGGACTTGCGAACAAGGCGCTCAACTATCCCGATGAGCTTTCGGGCGGTCAGAAACAGCGTATCGCCATAGCCCGCACGCTGGCGACCGATCCTGACATAATCCTCTTTGACGAGCCTACGAGCGCTCTTGATCCCACAATGGTCGGCGAAGTACAATCAGTCATCAAAGATCTGGTAAAAACCGGCAAGACCATGATGATAGTAACTCACGAAATGAATTTTGCCCGCGCTATATGCAACCGTGTATTCTACATGGACGAAGGCGGAATCTATGAGGACGGTTCACCGGAACAGGTATTCGACAATCCTCAGAAAGAAAAAACACGGATATTTATCAAAAAACTGAAAGTTCTTGAGCTAAACATCGATCTTTCGGATTACAGTTTTATCGATGTTATGACTAAGTTAAGCGATTTTTGTGACAAGAACAATATCGGTTCAAGTCTGCTCATTCGTTTACGTATGGCGCTGGAGGAGACCATAGTCCAAGTCATGTCGCGTCTGGTAGATGTTCCCGATTCGCCGGATCTTAGTGTGTCTGTCGAGTATAACGAAGCAGGCAGCGTTGTCCGGATGAGCTTTGAATACAGCGGTCCGGAGAACAACGTGACTGTCGGCGGTGACAAACTGTCTGTCAAAATACTTTCGGCGATAGTATATGATACCGTTTTTTCCTACGATAAGGACGCCACGCTGCCAAACAGGCTAGAGTTTTGGGTCAGGTAATATACATATATCCGTAATGATCAGGTACAGGATTTATATCTGTCCCTGTCATAATAAAAAAGAAAAAGGAAAGTGAAAGGAGTAGAAACATTATGAAAAAGATTCTGACTGTGCAGGATATCTCCTGCCTGGGCAAGTGCTCTCTCACTGTAGCGCTTCCCATCATCTCGGCTATGGGAGTTGAGACCGTGGTCATGCCGACTGCTGTACTCTCCACCCATACCCAGTTCAAGGGCTTTACCTTCAGGGATCTGACCGAGGACATGGTGCCCATCACCGAGCACTGGAAAAAGGAAAAAATCGGATTTGATGCTATCTATACCGGATATCTCGGGAGCTTCGAACAGCTCGATATCTGCAGGAGCATTTTCACCGATTTTAAAACAAAGGACAATACGATCTTCATCGATCCCGTTATGGCAGACAACGGCAAGCTCTATACCGGCTTCACTCCCGAGTTCGCTCTTGCCATGGGCAAGCTCTGCGAACTGGCAGACGTGATCGTGCCCAACATGACCGAAGCGTCATTTATGCTCGGCATTCCCTATCAGGAAAAATATGATAAGGCATATGTACAGGACGTTTTGAAGAAGCTAGCCGGCCTGGGCGCGAAAAAGACCGTTCTTACCGGCACGGAGCTTGAAGAAGGCATGACCGGTTTTATGGGGTATGACAGTGAAACAGGTGAATTCTTCGAGTACTTCCACAAGAAGCTTCCCGTAAGCTTCCACGGTACCGGAGACATTTACGCCAGCAGCGCTGTAGGCGCGCTCATGCGCGGCTACTCACTGCGCGATTCCCTCGCTATCGCGGCCGATTACACCTATGACTGCATCCATCTCACGATGGAAGATAAAGACGCCGCATGGTACGGTGTAAACTTCGAGCAGGCCATCCCCGGACTCGTAAAGAGACTGGAAGCCTGACCCGGTTTGATCGAAGAATGGGCAGCATTAAGTTATGTGGGGCTGTCGCACTAAAAAAGTGCGGCAGCCCCCATCTTCATATCGCAACCAGGTTGCTTTGGGGCTCTGTCCGGCCACATACCCTTCTGATTTCTGCCCAGTTGCCCACAAGTAGGGTCACTTTTCAGCAATAATCTCTAAAGAAAAACCGTCAAAAAATCTATGAATAAGATGATTATGTTCTTTCAGCATTGAATTCTTATTTATAACGAAAAAGAAGACTCTTTCGTAGTCTGTTTATTATTTGTTGATTTGGCACACTTCCAATTATTGAGCTTGCATTTGTAGCAAAATATGTGTATAATTTTGTTATCAATAACAAGGAGGTGCTGTTATGCCTACAATCAGATCAAGCGCAGCTCTTAGAAACGGATATAACGATATATCAACCTTCTGCCACACATATGACGAACCGGTTTTCATTACTAAGAATGGCAAAGGCGACCTTGCAGTCTTAAGTATTGAAAGTTATGAAAAGCTTGTAGGCAAGTTCGAGCTTTATGATCTCATTAAAGAAGGGCTCGATGATGTCAAGAACGGTGATTCACGCCTTTTCTCCGAAATGATAGCCGATGTTAAGAAAAAAAGAAAAAGGAGAAAAATGACTTGAACTACTCTATCCATATCACGTCCAAGGCCGAAAGAGATCTTAACGAAGCGCTCGACTACATAGAGTTTAATCTGCTTAACCCGGAAGCGGCTGACGGCCTGCTTGATAATGCCGAAGAAATGATCAATGCGCTTTCCATCGCACCCAAAAAATACAAAACTGTTGATGACCCTGTTCTGGCTGAATGGGGAGTAAGGTTGGTAATCATCAATAATTACCTTGCATTTTACATCATTAATGATGATACAAAAACCATACACATCCTCAGGTTCCTGTACGGAAAACGCAATTGGATATCCCTACTACGCAACGAAGCTATTTCACTTGATTAGGACTAAAGAAATGCCCAGGCTTATGGGAAACTCGGCTGAAAGTGCGGCGGCGGCTCGGGTGTGGCGATATCTTCATATCGCATAAAAATACTTTGGCCGGGGCTCGTGACGGACATATACCCTTCTGATTTCGTTTGTCCGACGGACCCGCGCTTTTAGCCGCAGTCGAGATCGCCGTCTAGAAGCAGTTATGCTCGAAGGTTCTCCTGAGAGCATTACTGCTTCTTGACGGAAGCTTGACGCAGGCGTTGCGGCAGAAATCAGAAGGGTGTGTGACCGGACAGAGCCCCAAAAAGTAATCTGGTTGCGATATGAAGATAGGGGCCGCCGCACTTTTCATAAAACGATAGTTTCAATAAAAAATACCGCCTCCGACGCACATATCGCGGGGCGGTGTTCTGTTTTTCAGAAGCAGTTGCTCATACCATGATACTTTCGAGGTCCTTACATAACGCCTTTCGTTCATTTTCAAACCGTTCACGTTCCTCCGGCGGCGCAGACTGCTTATCCGCAGCACTGTAACTGCTTTTTAAGAGCGAGATGAACTTCGCCTTGTCGCACGTAACCGTGGCACGCCAGTCATGTCCTCTGCGGATCATAAGATCATTAAGATACCCCTGAACCTTTGAAGCATCCTCCTTTTCACGGCCTGTGTAGCATAACAGCTTGTTTGATGTGATCACGATAAAAGAAAGCTGCATCGCCTTCTCCGTCGAGGCGATAACATTATCCGCATAGATGATGCTTCCGGGCTTCGCGTTTTTTTCAACCTCTTTCATATCTGCTTCACTGACCGATCTGAACGGGAACAAGAGGATAAACTGCGTCATAAATCTTGCCATGGGAATTATGAACAGAGCGGCTATGACCGTGAAGATATTACCCTTTTCCCATTTATTGAGAGCAAGCCCCAGTATGAATATCCCGGCCGCTATCAGAAAAAGCGTAACCGAAAACATCAGCTCCACTTTTTTCTTATAGGCGATGTAGCCCGGCTCGCCCTTGGTCAAAGTCTTCTTTTTCATTTTCTTACCTCATGATACTTAAGCATCGGCTAAATCACTTCGTCATAATGCTCGATATAGAAATCAGCGGCAGCCCGCTTGGCTTCATTGTCATTCTTTGAAAAGTCATCAAATACCGCGCATACTTTCATTCCTGCCGCGTGCCCCGCCTCTATTCCCTGTATGATGTCTTCAAATACAAGACACCTTGAAGGCTCTACGCCAAGTCTTTGGGCAGTCAGAAGATAAATATCCGGACAGGGCTTGCCTCGTTCCACCTCACAGGAGGTATGTATCTCGTCAAACAGGGGGCGTACTCCCAGCGCTTCCAGCACTGCCGTCAGCAGTTCTATGGAGTTGCTGGTGGCAATTCCGGTCTTTAGCCCCATAGCTTTGATCCTGTTCAGAAACTCTCGCGCTCCGGGCTTAAAAGGAACCCTGTGTGTATATATATCCATCGCCATCTCGTTCCAGATGCGCTTGATCTCGTCCGTATCCTCTTTCAGTCCGAACCGTTCCTTAAAGTACACGGCAGTTTCAGAAAAGCTCATGCCCGCGACCGATTCCTGAAGATCGTCGGGAAGTTCAATTCCGCGTGCGCCTAAGAATTCCAGATCTATAGTCCTCCACATCCACATGGAGTCTATCAGAGTGCCGTCCAGATCGAAAATGACGGCGGAAATATTTTCCAGCATGGCTACATCATCCTCCAGCCGGGCAGGTACCGGTTCTTGAATCTTCCTCCGTTAACCTTGCCCCATCCGAGTGGAAATCCCGCTGTACACGCCAGCACATAACCATCCGGAGTATCATCGGGAATATCAATAGTTTCACATTTAAGGTATCGTATGACTTCAGCGCCTTCAGGTTCCAGCTCTATACGTAAAGGATATTCATCTGCTTTTAATGCCATAGCCAGAGCCTGAGACGGTTCAAATCTTCCCTTCTTCATCTCCCCGAGCAGCAGACCTGTACGAAGTATCCGCAATCCCCCCAGATCCGGGAGTCCATCGGGTACCAGATACACATAATCCCCCTTTACCCACAGCCTGCCCGCGTCAACCTTCATGCTCAGCTTTTCGAGGAAATCAAAGGTTTCATCACTTATCTGCTTATATTTCTTTCTGACCATGCTGTAATCATTGGGGAAATCTCCGGTACTATCTGTGTTTTGGCATTTATTGTCCGCTCTGTCGCATACCGCGGTTTTCAGTAATCCGGAAGTTTTACCGATTTCCTGCAAAGATATATACGGCATCCGATCATCATCCGAATGTATCGAGGTATCTTCACCGCTCCCCTTGCGCAGCAGAGCCACAAAATGCCCTTCTCCGTCCAGCCTGTGAGGATACAGTCTTAACGCATTTCCTATCTCATCACAGTCAGCGCCGGACTTAAGATAACCCGGTTCTGCCTGTTCAAAACCGGAATAGTCGCATCCTTCGTTCTTCTCTATCGGAACCACGTGCATTTGTGGAAAGCTTTCCAGAATAAACGCCAGGCTGCCTTCATTTTCCAACGGCGAAAAAGTGCAGGTGGAATATATCATATATCCGCCTTCTTTAAGCATCTTTACAGCCTGCGGCAGTATCTGCCGCTGCAGATCGGCATAGTATCCGCTTCCGTACTGTTCCCAGTTTTTTATGATATTCGGCTGCTTTCTGAACATACCCTCCCCTGAACAGGGCGCGTCCACAAGTATACAGTCAAAATACCCTTCAAACCGTTCCGAAAGCTTCTCAGGCGGCTCGCTTATGACCACAGCGTTTCTGATGCCGGACAGCTCCACGTTCTTAAGCAAAGCTTTAGCCCTTGAATTGCTGATATCATTGGTTATCAGAACTCCTGTACCGTCAAGCTTCGCGCCAAGTTCTGTTGTCTTACCTCCCGGAGCCGCGCACAGGTCAAGAACCTTATCTCCCGGCTTTACAGGAAGAAGGCTTGCGGGTGTCATGGCACTCGGTTCCTGGATATAGTATAAGCCCGCATAGTAGAAAGGATGCTTTGCGGGCGTAATGTCATTTTTAAAATAATAGCCGTTGGGGATCCATCTGACCTTCGACAGTTCAAAAGGAGACAAAGACTCAAACTTCCCCGCCGATACCTTAAGCGTGTTTACCCGTAAACCTGAAAAATGCTCCCGGCTGTAGCTTTCAAGAAATGCCCGGTACTCTGTTCCCAACATCTCCTGCATACGGGAAAGAAAACTGTCCGGCAAAGCCGATATATCCATATCAAGCCTCTTTCTTTATCATGTATGATCGATCATCCCAGACTCTGGGCACGGTAACCCTCACTGATCACATCCAGTTCCTTGGCAAACTGCTGAAGTGACTCCAGATCCTCACCCTCATATATCCTGAAGAACTCATCCTGTATCTTGATCACTTCACGTTTATTGGCAACCTTGTACAGATTCTGGATATTATTCAGTATATCCGCTACTATACGGGATTTAACGGTGAATGTATTCTGGGCATCCATGATCTCGTTACGTACCAGAGACATCTCCCGGTCAAGAACGACTATGGCTTCCGCTGCCTTTAACAGTCTCATACGCAGCATTTCAGGCATGTTCTGCTTATACTTATACTGAAGCGAATGCTCTATGGTAGCCCAGAAATTCATGGCCAGCGTCCTGATCTGTATCTCGGCGTAGATATCCTTAGGTCCCTGTAAGGTCTCTACCCTGTACTGGATGACCATATGATAGCTTCTGTAGCCTGAAGCCTTGGTATTTTTGACATAATCAAGCTCTTCCACTACTTTCATGTCACTTCTTTTGCGGATAAGCTCAGCCACAGTATAAATATCCTCAATAAACTGGCATATTATACGCATACCGGCTATATCATCTATCTGTGACTCGATATCATCCAGCTGGATATGCTTTTTCTGAGCCTTCTCGAGAATAGACGAAATACTCTTTACTCTTCCGTCCACCAGCTCTATCGGAGAATAAAGCCCGGCTTTCCTGTAGGCTTCCTTCATATGCTCAAACTTGACCTTGAGTTCTTCTACTGCCAGCGCATAGGGCTCCAGCAAAACCCTCCACATATGTATTTCCATATGATCCCCTTTAAATGGATCTGTTCACGCCAGGGGCGCGGATCCTCATTTTCCGTAAATAAACGTTCTCAACGCTTCCGCATTGGTCTTCAGATCGACATTGGTCACCAGCATACCGCGGAGCCTTACATCATAATAGCTTCCTTCCACCGGGATCCGGCATTCCTCGATCTTTGTCATACCTATCTCGCTTAAAGCTGTCAGATACCGTTCTATTTCCTCCGAAGTCAGATCGGTTCTTAAGTATCCCAGACACTGTTTTGCGAATGACGCCATTTCAACATATCCCATGCTTGAAATGGACGAAAAAATGCTCCTTAAAAGTTTTCTCTGTCTTGATGTCCTGCCTATGTCACTGTACAGATGCTCCTTTGTTTCGACCTTTCTGATCCTGCAGTATCCCAGCGCCTGGTTTCCGTTCATATGATTGACGCCGGGCGTAACATTCCTGTATTCCTCTTTGGAAATATAATTTGTCCTGTTAAGATATTTCGCCTCCTCTTCGGTAAGCTCCACATCCACTCCGCCGATCGCGTTTATTATGTTTTCAAAGTTTTCAAAATTGACAAGCATGTAATTGTCAAATTCTATTCCAAAGTTTACCCTGAAAGTGTCGTACATCAGTGAAACACCGCCGATAGTATAGGCAGCGTTTATCCTGTTGTCCGAATGATTGGGTATAGACACAAGGCTGTCTCTCAACACCGAAGTAAGCTTAAGCCTGCGCTGATCCAGATTGATCGACGCGATCATGATCAGGTCGCTCCTGCCGCGGCTTGAGCCCGAATCAATATTCTCCTCTCCCAGGATCAGAATATTGTAGACACTCTTGGGCGTATCCTCTTCCTCAATCATCGTGGGGGTAGGCTCCGGAGTGATCACTTCAAAATCATCCGGAAAGTCTATAACTTCCGGTTCTTCCGATAAATTGTAATACGCCAGATCCGTTCCTTCATAAAGCGGGATCTCTTCGACACGGCCGGCAGGCTCGTAAGTAACTTTGCCGGCAATATAACGGCTGCCTATCCTGATAAGGATTTTCTGCCCGGGTTTTGATGCAAAAACCCACACAAGAGATATGATAAGTATCAGAAGAGAGCCGGCGCACACATACACCCATCGGGGCAGCCCGGTAAAAAAGGTTGAAAGCAGGCTTTTGATATCGATTCCGCCGGGACCTTCCCCGGCCGGGGCATCACTGCCGTCCATATCCCCTTTTTCACCGCTGATCACCAGTTCCTTTTCAACCTGATTGATAATGGAGTCTCCGATCTCCTCCATGATAGCGGCGTCCTGCTGCTCATGCTCTACAAAATCGAGTTCTTCGGCAAATTCCTCCTCTGATGACAGTTCGTTTTCTATCAGGCTTTCATTATCGGGTTCTTCTGCAGCCTCAGAGTTCTCAATATCAGGTTCCTCTACAGTCTCAAGGTTTTCCTCCTGTACATCCTCGAAGCTTTCCTCCCGGGGATCCTCTGCGGATAAGCTTTCCTGTTCCGGTATCTTACCTGTATCGGTCTGTTCCGTATCATTCCCGTCACCCGATAGCTCCACTCCGTCATCAAAAAGACGGGTATCGTCACCGGAACCGGTTTTATCTGCCGGCTGCTGTGAAGCATCTGCCATTTCACCGGCTGTCGTTTCAGGATCTGCCGCATCCTTGTTCGCGACGATCCTCATGTCTTCATCATTATCAGGCTGATACGATCCGGGAGCATCATCAGTTCCCGGATCACCCACGATCTCGAACAGCTCGTCGCCGTAATTGTCATCCTTCATAAGCACATCTTAGTTGGGAGCTTCACCAGCAGGGGATACTTCTCCCTCAGGGGTTACAGTCTCCTCTTCATCCAAAAACACAAATTCATACAGTGCCTTGATATTCTTGTCAATGTTTTCGCCCATGACCAGCGTGTATTTTATATTGGTATAACCGTTGTAAATACCGCTCTTTCCGCTGTCATAGAATCCGCCGTCTACCGGTATCCTTAAGGAATTGGTCGTAAATATCTTGTTTTCTATGACCATGGACATAACCTGGGTCATTTCTTCTTCGCTCAGGCTCGTATATACATAGGCGACACAATCCCTGAGTATGGGGAGCAGCTCCGTAAGCGCCGAGCTCTTATACTTATTGATTATGGCATTGATAACTCTTCTGTGGCGGACAGTCCGACCATAATCATTGGCAGCGCCGCCCAGAGTAGGTTTATGCCTTACACGGCAATACCCGACCACCTGATTGCCGTTCAGATGGTTCCAGCCTTCCTTCACCGTACGATACGCAGGATTGCTGATGTAATTCGATGTGCAAAGGTAAGCTGCCTCACTCTTGCCCAGTTCGATATCGATACCGCCCAGACGGTCAACTATTTTTTCAAAGCTGTTAAAGTTAACACAAGCCCATCCCGAAATGTCGATCTTAAAGGTATCCTCGATCACACGGACCAGCAAAGCCGCGCCGTTTTCATGTGCTTCCCTTGCTGTGGTTGCTCCTCTTGCGCCTTTAGCATAGACAGAATTGATCTTATTGGGGTTGGCGTTGGGTATTTCCACATAAGTATCACGAAGTATGGATACCATCTTGATCGTATTATCTTTAGTATTGACCGATACCAGAAGCAATGCGTCGGTATTGGCCGCTCCATCTATCTCTTCGATGCCGAATAAAAGGTAAGTCTTAACATAATCTTCATGCCTTACCCCTTCCTGTTCAACGACCTGTCCGGATTCATCGACTACGACAAGCTCGCCGCCATCGAACTCGGGTGTAGGTACATCCGGTTCACCGGGATCCGCAGTTATGGGATTAAACACCTCATCCTCTTTACCCGCGTTGGAGCTGATGAATTTGGAAACGATACTGAGAGCAAAGGTTCTTCCTGACTTTGTTCCAAGAGTCCATCCCGCAAAGACTACGATCACGGCGAGAAATACCAGTACTATCCGTCCGGCCAGCCCGAGTCCGCGTTTCTTTTTTGCTCCTCCCTCTTCGGTTTCCGATATGTCAGGCTTTATTTCGTCCGGGAACTCAGCGAAATCATCCTCGGTATAATCATCGGGATCGTACTTTTTAGGCTCTGCGGGAATGTCCGCATCCTCTGAAACTCCCGAACTCTCTTCATCAAAATCAAGCTCGGTGAATTCATCATTTTCATCCGGAATATCTTCTTCGTCATCGAAGTTTTCTTCAACAAACTCATCATCCGGATCATCCTGATCTGTGACATCGTCTTCAAGGTCATCCTCTTCGTCTTCAGATGGCATATCGGGATCATCGTCCTCAAATTCTTCATCTCCGATAAATTCATCCTCGTCGAAGATATCATTGTCATCAAAATTCTTGTTCATTTTACCCTCTTAGTTTTTAAAGCTGTGTACAGGGGCAGGGATCCGCCCTGTCCTGTTTATAAACTTCTCACATGAGAAGCTGTTCACCGGCATAACGGGGGCACTTCCGAAAAGTCCTCCGAATTCCAGCACGTCTCCGACCTTTTTGCCTATGGCGGGGATCAGCCTGACTGCGGTAGTCTTCTGGTTGATCATGCCTATAGCCATCTCATCGGCAATGATCCCGGAGATGGTAGCTGGAGAAGTGTCTCCCGGTATGGCGATCATATCAAGTCCAACGGAACAAACGCAGGTCATGGCTTCAAGCTTCTCAATGGACAGAGCTCCTGCTTTAACAGCATCTATCATGCCCTGATCTTCGCTTACGGGGATAAATGCGCCGGAAAGACCGCCCACATAAGAGCTGGCCATAACTCCGCCCTTTTTCACCTGATCGTTAAGCAGCGCCAGTGCTGCCGTGGTTCCGGGCGCACCAGGCTGTTCAAGCCCAATCTCTTTTAAAATATCCGCCACACTGTCCCCTATCGCGGGTGTCGGTGCCAGGGACAGATCGACAATTCCGAAAGGAACATCAAGAGCAACCGCTGCCTGCTTGGCCACCAGCTGGCCTACTCTCGTAACCTTAAAAGCGGTCTTTTTGATAGTCTCGCACAATTCCTCAAAACCGGCGCCGCGTACTTTTTCCAAAGCATATTTCACTACTCCGGGTCCGCTTACGCCGACGTTGATGACGGCGTCACCTTCGGTTATGCCGTTAAATGCTCCTGCCATAAAGGGATTATCATCAGGCGCGTTGCAAAATACCACTAATTTGGCCGCGCCGAGTGACGTTGTCCCATGAGAACGTACTGCGGTATCATGGACCACCTGTCCCATCTTCTTTACTGCGTCCATATTGATCCCGGTCCTGGTCGATCCGACGATCACCGAACTGCACAATCTGTCGGTAACCGCCAGCGCTTCGGGGATGGAATCGATCAGCATGCTTTCGGGCGGTGTCATTCCTTTGCTTACTATAGCCGAATATCCACCGATGATATTGACACCTATGGATCCCGCGGTATCATTGAGGGTATGAGCTATACGCACATAATCCTGAGCAGACTTACAGGCAGATGAACCCACCGTAGCGATCGGAGTAACGGATATACGCTTGTTGACTACCGGTATCCCGAATTCCTTCGAAATGTGTTCACCTGTCTCAACAAGTTTTCCTGCTTTCCTGCAGATCTTATCATGGATCTTTTCACAGGTACGTTCCAGATCCGAATCTATACAGTCGAACAGTGATATACCCATGGTAATGGTACGCACATCGAGATGTTCCTTCTCGATCATGTCATTGGTTTCGTAGACTTCGTTTATATTAATCATTTTTTATATCCTATGCATCATGTCAAAAATTTCTTCTCTCTGGAGCTTGATCCTTACTCCGATCTGCTCGCCAATTTTTTCCAGATCGGCTTCCACATTTTCAAAATCAAGAGTGGACTCGGACATATCCGCGATCATCATCATATTAAAATATCCGGATACAATGGTCTGAGAGATATCATTGATGTTGATGCGATGATCCGCGAGATAAGTGCAAACCTTTGCCATTATCCCTACGCAGTCCTTTCCTACTACCGTTAAAATTACTTTTTGTCCCTGTTGCACCTGATTATCCTCCGTTTGTGTTTCATTCTTGTGTCACTCTTGTGTCTTTAATTTTCTAATTCTATAACTTCCGTAGGTCTGTCCCTGTTAGCCACCATCAGTCTGGGCATGCGGCAAAACCTCGTATCTGTGAGCATTGACTGTTTTACTGTCTCAAAAGCAAGCTCTTCAAAATTGTTTTCTTTACTGATATGTGCCAGCATGACAACCTCGGTGTGATCGCATCTGACTTCACGCACCAGCTCGGCGCAGGCCTCATTTGAGAGATGCCCCATCGGGGAATTGACCCTGATCTTGAGCGGATACGGATATCTTCCCATCATCAGCATATTGACGTCATGATTGGCCTCGACATACAAAATGTCCGCGTTCCGCAGATGCCGCAAAACACTTTCATCATAACATCCCAGGTCAGTTGCTATCCCGATGCGTCTGCCTCCCGCCACCAGCGCGAATCCAACCGGGTCTGCGGCGTCATGGCTCAGTTTAAAGGTCTCCACTCCGATCGTTCCGATATCGTAGCACGAATCCGCTTCGATCGCGTACAGGCATGAATTGTCCGGTCTTGAACGGGCTGACGAAACGATCACGTTTAATGTACCTGCGGTAGCGTATATTTTTGTGCCGTATTTGCGTGAAAAGACAGCTGCTCCCTGAATATGGTCCGAATGATCATGCGTGATCAGTATAGTGTCAATACCGGCGGGATTCACGCCTATCGAAGCGAGAGAATCCTCTATCCGCTTACAGCTGATGCCTGCGTCGATCAGTATCCGGGTACCCTCATGTTCCGCATATATACAGTTGCCGCTGCTTCCGCTGGCCAATGCGCAGAATTTCATAAAACACCTCTTACGCCCCTATATTTCTCATTCCCATCTCAGTTCAGCCGCATCTCCATCGGAAACAGGCGATATAAATTCACAGGGTTCACCGTTTAAGGTCATCTTAAGTTCCTTTCCCTGTCCCTGCTTTATATCAAACGGGTAAAAATCAAGAATATTTACAAAAGTATAGTGTTCGTGTCCGGTCATCACCACCTGTGTACCGTTCACTGTTACAGTTACAGGCACCGAGGTTTCGGTAACCTCCTGTTTCTCAAGCTCACCGTTTTCTCTGGCCATGGCCGTAAGATCGGCGTTATCTATGCCAAAATCAACGGTAAAGTTCTCGTAAACCTTTTCATCTCCCAATGCGATCACATTGTTGACCATGACGGTTCCGTTCTTTTCCACGTCCATGTATTCGATAAGCCTGTCAACCGTGTAGTAATCCAGAACACTGATCGCATCACCGCTTTTTATACTGTACATCTGGTTTACTATCTCACTGCCGTTGCTGACCAGCTTCGGGCATGAAACCTTCTTGCCGTTGACATAGAAGATGATACTGCCGTGAACCTCGTCGAGGTCCGATACGGTAGCTTTCGCATCAGCTCCGGATGTTGATTCGGTGATCCTGATGTCATCATTGCGGGTTACCGGTGATGAGATAGAGGCCGGCTTTCCGTTAATAGTGATCACTGCAGATTCTCCCGCCTCACCGCGTATGAGACGGCGTTTCCCGTTCACCGTAAAGTCCAGGCTGCTCCCGCGTCTGGGGAATAATGATTCATTGGGGAAGCCTATGCCCATGGCGGCATCCATAACTGTAAGTCTCCCGTTATCATACAGCTTGACCAGATCATCGTTGCACTTGACAAATATGAAATTGTTATTCTGCTCGTAATAATTCAGGCAAATACCTATAGGCGTAACCAGCAGAGGGTCTTTTACCACATCCTCTTCGAGGAAATGCACCGATCCGAGTACTTCCGCTCCGCGAAGCGCAACTCTGTCCTTGGGAAGCTTGGCGCATTCGCTTAATATACCGGCAAACTCAGGGCTTTTGCCTCCACCGCCTACTAAAAAGATCGCGCTGGTGCTCTTATTACCGTTCAGCTTCATGATCTTGTCGGAAATCTGCTTGGCCAGGTCTCTCATGGGCTTGTCCAGCACCTTCTTAACATCTGAAGGGAGCACACTCTGTTTCAGGCCCATGATATCGGTAAAGGTTATCTTCTTTTTCTTTTCGGACAGAGCCAGTTTGATATCTTCCGCAGTATTAAATTCGACCAGATACTCCGTCATCAGCGTTTCAGTCAGAAAATCCCCGGCACAGGGTATCATACCGTACGCGACCACACTGCCGCCCTTTGTGATACATATATCGGATGTTCCCGCGCCTATATCAACAAGTGCCAGGTTCAACAGTCTGAACTTCTCGGGTATCGCAAGGTTAATTGCAGCTATAGGCTCCAGTGTCAGATTGACCACATTTAATCCGGCCCTGCCTGTAGCCGCGTACAGACCGTCTACCACATCGTTCGGAAGGAAGGTCGCGAGTATGTCCGCTCCTATTCTTGATGCTTTGTGACCTTCAAGGCTGAGCATCGTAACATCTCCCAAATAGTACTTTATAACAGAGTATCCGACGCAAAAATACGGTATGTCAGACTTTTCTTTTGCCCTGAGTTCGGAATTCGCCTGTTCCACGCCGATCAGTTCCATGGATCTAATCAGTTCTTCCGTAATGACCATTTCCTCACCAAGGTCATAGTCAGTCCTTATGGTATAGGTTTTTAGTACTCGGCCCGCTGCCGCAATGCATACATCGGTCAGCTTCTTCCCGGTCTTCTTCTCAAGATCGCGGCGAACCGCGGTCACAGTATCCGCTACCGCGCCGATATCATGTATCTGTCCGTCAAGCATGGATCTGGTTTCATGGAAGCGCACGCTTTGAGCGACTACCACGAAATCGCGGATATTTTTCTTATATCCAACGGTTCCGACAATGCTTCTCGTACCGATATCCAATCCGAATACCAGCTGTTCTGGATTTGTATTCATACATTCCTCCCATGCTCGTTATTATAGTAAACGGCTTCGTGTCGTTAACTGCCGGAAAAAATCACCAACCGTGTACCCGTTCCCGCACCTGTCTTACGATATCGCACTCTCTGGTCCTGTCGGGATTATCTATCACTGCCGTTGCGTAACTTCTGAATTCTTCCTCCGAAGCCTGCGACGAAAAAGTCGCCAGGCATCTTTCACGCGAATAACCACGTTCCCGCATCATCCGTCCGGCCCTCTCCTCCTCGGAAGCATATACATACCACACTTCATCACAGAACGAAAGGTAACCGGCCTCCTTCAGTATGGCAGTCTCAATAAGAACTGCCTTATATGGTATAGGACGTTCGAAAATACAGCTCATTACCAGACCGTCTTCAACAATACGGAAAATACGCTCAAGCTCGGTAAACACTGCCGGATGAGTAATGGAATTGAGCTTTTTCAGACTGTCGGAATCATTAAAAACTATCCCTGCCAAAGCGGCTCTGTCTATCGTACCGTCGTTTTTCAATATCTTTTTTCCGAACTGAGCCACTACTTTATCAAACGAGACCCCGCCCGGCTCCATCTGTCTGCGGGCAATATCATCCGTGGAAATATGCAGTATCGGAAAATTTTTCATGATCACTCTTGCGACATATGATTTGCCGCACCCGGCTCCGCCGGTAAGCCCGATCTTTTTCATCCGCAAGCATTCCCCTTCTTGTGCATATCCTGTATGCAGATCTGTTTATTCAGCATTAATGCGCTTCATTCCAGTTGACTCCTGTTTCGATACTGACCTCCAGCCTTACAGGAAGATCCGCAGCGCCGGTCATCTCCTCGGCAAGTATCCTTTTGACAGTTTCTTCATGTTCCACAGGAACCTCAACCAGCAGTTCATCATGAACCTGAAGAAGCAGCCTCGCAGACGGACATTCGGTTTTCAGTCTGGCATCTGTCCTGATCATGGCAGTTTTGATGATATCAGCGGCAGTTCCCTGTATAGGCGAGTTCATGGCCACTCTTTCCCCAAACTGTCTTTGCATATGATCCGAGGAATTAAGCTCAGGTATCGGCCTGCGTCTGCCAAAAGCCGTCAGAGCATATCCGTTTTCTTTCGCAAATGAGACCAGACCGTCGAGATAGGCCTTAATCCCCGGATATGTTTCAAAATATGCTTCTATGTATTCAGAGGCTTCTTTCCTGGATATCCCCAGATCCTCACCAAGTCCGAAGGAACTGATGCCATAAACTATACCAAAATTGACTGCCTTGGCCTTACGTCTCAGTTCCTGTGTGACCTCATCGTACGGCACATGAAAAACCGCCGATGCTGTGGAACGGTGTATATCCTCACTGTTACGGTATGCGGCGATCAGCTTTTCATCTCCTGACATTGCAGCCAGTATCCTCAGTTCGATCTGTGAGTAGTCAGCATCTATAAAGACACATCCGGGGCTTGCGACAAAAAGCTCTCTGATCCTTCTGCCCGCGGCCGTCCGCACAGGAATGTTCTGCAGATTTGGAGATGCCGAACTTAAACGTCCGGTAGCCGTCACCATCTGGTTAAACGTAGTCCTTATGCGTCCGTCCTCGCAGATCACCTCCGACAGCGCATCCGCGTATGTGGATTTCAGCTTTGTGAGTTTTCTGTATTCGAGGATCTTCTCGATTATAGGGTCTTCGATCCTCAGTTTTTCCAGCACATCAGCACCTGTTGAATAGCCGGTTTTGGTCTTTTTTCCACCGGGAAGCCTTAATTTTTCAAACAGTATAACACCCAATTGTTTGGGTGAGTTAATATTAAATTCTTCTCCCGCTCTTTGGGTGACCTCTTCCTGCAGGCGGCTGATATCACTCTCCAGGGAACGGCCGAATTCGACCAGCTTATCCTTCTGCAGGGTGATCCCGGAAAGCTCCATTCCCCGCAGTACATAAACAAGAGGCAGCTCTATGTGGTAATACAGGTCTTCCATTCCGGTGTCCGCAAGAGCCTTGCGCAGGACAGGCTTGCATCGCACAGCTGCCGCGCTTTCCTTTACTGCTGCCAAAGCAGCATTATTTTCATCATGGCTCCAGAAATCCGCAACCGAAGATCTGCCGGCGCTTTCATTGATCCCGTCAACGCCGTGTTCTGAATACCTGCGGGATACCTCCCGGCACATATACGAACCCGTGAGCGGATCCATCAGATACGCGGCAAGCGATACATCAAACGCGTTTACAAGCCCGTTAAAGCTCATCGCCCCGGTTTGGGATTTAATATCAAAAAAGCACAGATACACGCCCGCGTCGTCAAATCTGACAAGGATATCTTCCAGACAGGCCTTGGTAATAAATCCGCCCTGTTTGACCAGAAAGCTTCCCCTTTGGCATGTAAACGCCACCGCAAAAATCTCTCTATTTTCATGAACGACGCAGACCCCGACATCGATCTCCTTTAAATCAGGTTCCATTCCTCTGTCAGAAAGCACTGAAGAAACAAAATTTTCAAGTGTTCCGATGTCTTCTATGATTTCATACTCAATAGAGGCTTCCGTCTGCGGGGTGGTTTCACTGTGAACCTCCAGGCTCTTTATATCAAGTTCGTCAAAGCATTTCCTAAGTTCTTCAGCATCAAGCCCGGTTTTCAGATCATCGAGTTTAAGATCTCCCAGATCGATGTCTCTTTTGATGGTCGCGAGCTTTTTACTGAGGAACGCGGCTTCCTTTCCAACCAGTTCGTTATCATCGGTTTTTAAAAGCTTCGAAATAGGAGAACGTGTAATGCCTATCTCCTTCCAGTCTGAGGCAAGTTTCTTCAGCGCAGTTTCATCCAGCCCTTCCATAGCGTCATACAAAGCCTCTATACTTCCGTAATGCGCTATCAGAGCTACTGCTCCGGCAGGTCCCACTCCCGGAACCCCTTTTATATTGTCGGAAGAGTCGCCCTGCAGCGCTTTAAGATCCGCTATTGAAGCAGGCTCAACGCCGAACTCGGCTTTAACTCTCTCAGGATTGAGTGGAAAACATCTTTCCGGAACACTGTCATCCTTGGCAAGATGATATTTTTTATACAGTTCGTCAGTTTTTTTTGCGGTGGAATGTATCATCCACAGATTTGTCCTGTCAGAGACCAGCTGCAGATAATCATTGTCCTTCGTCATGATGCGCACGGGTATCTCTCTTTCAAAGAGCTTTGAGAGCGTGCCGCAATAATCGTCAGCCTCATATTCCCGGCTCATAAACTGCCTGACCCCTGCCCTTTTCAGCATCTCCTGAGCAGTGGAAAACTGTTCCTTTAACGGCAACTGAGTGTCAGACCTGTTACCCTTATATTCCGGATAGAGTCTCCGCCTGAAGGTATCGCGGCTTAAATCCCATGCTACGGCAATATGAGACGGATGCTGCGTATCAAGGATCTTGAGCAGCGTGCGCCAGAAGCCGTATACCGCATTTGTATATACCCCTTTGCTGCTGTGCATGATCTTGTTGTAGTACCGTTCACGCTCCTCGTCAGTCTTCGCAGTCAGCACCTCCATGGGCAAACTGCCAAAGTACTGAGTAGAAAGCAGGCTGGACCCGTCTATCAGAAGCAGCATCCTGTTATTATCATCCGGCATCATTATATCCCATTCCTAATTCAAATCTTCCTAGTACATCGATTCTTAAATAACTGGACCGAATGCTTGACGGCTTATCCCTGTAGCACACGCCTGAAAGCCTCGCCGTAGCCCGCTACGTCTGCGTTTTCAGACATGTACTCTCGGGCAAGCATTCGGCGCATTAGTCCAGTTATTTC
>JAILRI010000184.1 GCA_024698555.1 Lachnospiraceae bacterium | reverse complement strand
GCCAATCGTTTTTATTGTTTATTCCTTCTCAAGCCTCTCGATCCTGCACTCATGGTTTTTTTCCTTCTCATCATACGAGATTCCCACGAGCAGCAGCTCGCCCTTATAGTGTGCCAGTGAATCAAAATACTTCTTCTCCCTGATCTGATCAAGGGCGCTTTCAGCGCATTTATTGTGCTTAAGCTCAATTACCATGGCAGGCAGATTCGAATAAAACGGGATAAATACGACATCCGCGAAACCCTTGCCGGAGGTCATTTCCCTGATAACTGTATATTTGTTCAGGGCATAAATATACGCCAGATAAATAGCGCTCTGAAGTGCATCCTCGTTGTTATAGCTGCGGTTCGAGGTCACATGGATATGACTTGAATCAAGCGCTCGCGCCACGAACTCCTCTTCGCCGCGGATGGTGACTGCCAGCAGTTCTTCCGAGGCCTTTACTATGCTGTCAGTTGTCTTATAATCCGATGAAACGGCTATGGCCCGCAGCCATTCCTTCCTGACCTCCCGGTTCGGGATCCTGCATTTTTCAGTCGTCTCATCATAAGACAGATAGCCAACATGGCAAAGGTAGGTAAAACAGTCGTCACTGGTCTTAAAGCTATTCATGGTATTCAGGAAGCTTCCCACATCCACAGGAACCTCTTCCCCGGCCAGCATTTTAACGACAGCGTCCTTAGTCCCGTCAAAATTATATTGTATCTGGTCTGAAATAACTTCATATGACGAAGTCATGCCCCAATACCCTTTATACTGATGCCCGATCATGCTTTTTACCACGGATTCAGGGTTATATATCTCATTTCCACCTATTCTGTAGCCATCATACCATCTCCTGCATTCTTCAAAATCCATATCATATTGCCCGCAAAGCTCCTTTACTTCATCTGCCATGAACCCTACATATGGCGCAAATATGCCCGGGTCAAGTATGGTATATTCCATGAAATTATTGAGCTTTGACTGGTTCTTGTCCCTCACAATGGGAAGGATCCCGGTAAGGTATGCTAAAGAAATAGCCGGCCGCAGCGTATTGCTTTTAAAAATACCATTAAGAAAGCTCAAATACTCGTCAAAAAGCGCTGCATCCACCTGTTCCCTCACCAGCACATCATACTCATCCATGATGATAATAAAGGTCTCACCGGTCTGTGAATATATTTTCAGCATCATGTCCGTAAGAGAATCTTTCTGTGAAAATGTGACCAGCGCGAACTGCTCTTTGATCTCATTTCCTATTTTTTCCTGCAGATATGTTAACATTTCCGACCTGTTCTTTGCATTTTGATATTCGCTGTTTAAGTCGAGCTGGATAACATTATACTTGTTCAGTTTCTGCTCAAATTCCGGAGTCTGCGCGATATTCAGCCGCTTAAACATTTCTCTCGAATCACAGCCCTTCGAATAATACGATGCGAGCATATTTCCGGCAATAGGCTTTCCGAAGCGGCGCGGATGGGACATACAGATGTACTTATTCCCCGAATCCATGATGTTATTCGTGACACTGATCATCATGGTCTTATCCACATAGATATCAGAGCGGAGAACCTCCGCAAAATTCTCATTTCCGGGATTTAAATATATGCCCATAATGCCTCCGTTTCATAACTAAAGGCATGAAGTAATTGTATTCATGCCTTTAGTGAAGTATTTCATATATTAGGGATTGGGAGGAAACCAACTCATCGGGCTCAGTTTCAGGTAAATGTCAAAGATCTTGGGACAATCTCCTGTCTCCTGATCCGGTTCAGCACTGATATCAAAGTGGCGGAAATCTGAATTAAGATTAACACTGCTATTAAACGGAACATTGGCAGAGACGTTATAGTCTGTGCATACTCCGTTGGTATATACTGCTGTTCCTACATCTGCCTCCTGAATAGAACCGTTTTCTGAAGTTTTATATTTTACCATCACCTTAAAGCGTCCATTAACAGGAAGCAGATCCCCAAATTCTTTGATGGGCGCAAATATCGCACTTCCGGTTACAGGTGCCTGGTCAAATGACGAAACATTCT
Organism: Lachnospiraceae bacterium; assembly: GCA_024698555.1. Taxonomy (GTDB): domain Bacteria; phylum Bacillota; class Clostridia; order Lachnospirales; family Lachnospiraceae; genus RUG11977. The sequence continues at coordinate 2,947 of JAILRI010000184.1, read as the reverse complement.
GAACTGTGCAGCTTTGAAGGATCGAATATGATGAAAACTTGGTTTGAACTTTGTAATTTCCGTGAGCCTCATTGGTTTTAAACTCATATTGCAAAGCAGCGTTGTTCAAAACAGGCTCTTGACCGTAATACTGTGAAACCTCAAACAATAACGGATAAGCTGATGAGTACCAATTACTAGCATACATACTCAGCTCCCCTAAGATCGTATAAAGTGTTCTCGAATTTTCCTGAGTGTATGCCGATATCTTCTCCGAGATCACAGCTGTAATATCTTCAGTATGTATCTGGCTGCCATCACTGTTCTTTTCCAGGATCGCGTAGCTGTAAACATCTTGTGCTTTTGTCAGATCATACGAAAGCTTGTATTCACCTCCGGTTCTTCCGTATAGCAGGATGTAATATACAGGATTATCATCTTCAAAACCAAACGGCGCGTACTCGATAGTTACCGGTTTGTCATCGCCCAGGAACACCTTGCCGGGTATCATTTTGAGCGATGCGCTCTCAGCATCTTCGCAGGCGTTCACATATTCCGAAAGCTTAAATCCGCTGTCCGCGGAAGCTACCACTCCGCCGCTGCTCAAAATCGTCCAGCCGTCTTTCGCGGCAAACAGAGGCACAGGATTTCCTTCCGGCTCATAAGTGGTAGCGAACAGATCGTAATAATACGTCAGTGTAGGCAGAGTATAAGTCTTATTTTCATCAAAGCTCCAGCATTCATAAATATCACTGGTTTCTGTGCTCGATGCCTCAGTATTCTTTACAAAATCAGCCGTAGCAGTTGTGCTGAAGGTCGCAAGGCTGGCAGGTATGGCTTTCGGCAGCATAACTGTCATCTTATGGCCTTCGGTCCAGTGCGCGGTAAGTTCAACTTCGCTTCTTGTTACCGCAGACTTATTCAGCTGGGTAATATGCGTGGTATCAGTGCCCAAAGTCCAGTATGACAGCTTGAACCTTTTAACCACGCCTGAGTCATACGTAACATCACAGGTCATGCCTGTAGGGAGGAGCACAGCGCTGGCATCATCAGGATACGTGAATGTCAGATTGGGATTATCCACATCGTCCGAATCCGCTGCAATATCTGAAGCTGATAAGTATGCACTGTTTTTTGAAATAAGAGTCGTGCTTAAATCATCAAGCTTATCTTTTATAGCCTGACAGATTAACGTTTTCGATTGTTCGTTATACCCGAGATCAGTAATCACCTGAGCCTTGGTCGCATACAGTGTCACATTCTGTACCCAGTTCGCGGCAAGGGTCACCGTACCCGGAACAGTGATGCTCTCAGGGAGTTGTTCATACTTTTGAGTTCCCTTGTTGCCTGAAGCATTAACTACGCTCCACGAATCCAGCAGATACGCGCCATCGCCGGAATAGTCGTCTCCACAAGGCAGATACGGTCTCCCACCGCCATCACTGAGATTGGCAATACACGAGATCACATCGCTTCCGTTGCCACCCACCTTAGAATAAAAATCAGACATTTCTTCTGAAATGTAGTACAAAATACCTTCATAAGCATCCTGATGGCCTTCTCCCAGCTGCAGCTGTACCAGGATATCGCTGTATTCGGCGTAGAGACTGATATCGTGATCTGTTCCCAGCGTGACCGAGGTCACCTGCTGTCTCCCCGAACTGCCGGAAGGAGCATCATACCATTTTACATTCCTGTGCGGCAGGACTTCATCGGGCACACCGGCTATCCATGTTACGGTTTCAGGCAGGCTGACAGACAATGTATCCGAAGCGGTCACATCATATATGTATGCTATAAATACATCCGAACCGTCTTCAGCGCTCTCATCAAATCCGAGAGTTCCATAGCTTGAGTTTTCCGGATAATTGTTATGATAATCCCGGTTCCACAAGGTCCGGTCAGGCTCACCTGTTCCGTAGAAGGATACGGTATATTCAATCGGACTCCAAACAGGCTCTATGGTTATGTTCCCGGTCACCTGATAAGCAGTATCGTCCTCTGCGAATTTACCGTCAGTATCCTGCAGGTACAGACTGTTGGCCACCACGCCGTCCGATCCGGCAGTCTTCCAGCTGTGCATGATATCCGGGCCGTTATCGCCTTCGCAGATAGCTGTCAAAATGTAATATTCATTCTTGTTCGAGTTCATGGTGAAGCGTATTCCGCTCTCACTCTTCAGATAATGATCGGGAACCACGAAATACTGGTCATCGGGCTTGAGCTCATGCATTTCGGGACATTTGGCCAGCCAGTTATCCCATGCGCCATTTATGGCCTGTTTCTGCGCCTCAGTCGAATTACCGTAGCTGAGCGTAACCACATAGCCTTCCCAGTCATCCTGATTTAGCCTGGTCCAGACAGGCTGAAGCATGACGTTTATGCCTTCTGAAGGAACCGTAGTCAGTGTCTCAGAGCTTCCCGAACCCGAGGACGCTGCAGCTTTCCAGCCGGTAAGCAGCATGATATTGCCGCTTTCATCCACTACCTCATAGCCTGAGGGCAGTTCCTTGTTCTGAGTCAGGTTGTTGTTGATAAACGAGATAACCTCCTCAACGTCCCTGATAAAATCAATTTCGCAGTTACCGTAGTACCCCTGCACATCTCCCAGTATACTGTTAAAACGATCCATTGCAAGGTTATCCGGGATCAGGGTCACAGTTTTATATACCGGGATCAGTACATAAGTACCGCCGCACTCCAGCTCGGGGAATCCCGTTGAGCTGGTCAGTCCGTCTTCATCATTCCCGATGCTCTGCAGGTCCTCCGCATCACGAAGATCCGCGGAAGCATACCACTGCCCTATTCCTCCGTAGGCAATAGCCGGGCTGAAGCCGCTTAAATACTCATACAGATAAGACCGGCTCTCAAATGATCCTGAGCCTGAAGCTTCATCCTGTTCATAGCTGTATACAGCGTCATTGATCGAAGCAATAACATTTTCATTCTGAGGTATGACTATCAGACG
>JAILRI010000029.1 GCA_024698555.1 Lachnospiraceae bacterium | reverse complement strand
TGGACTAATGCGCCGAATGCTTGCCCGAGAGTACATGTCTGAAAACGCAGACGTAGCGGGCTACGGCGAGGCTTTCAGGCGTGTGCTATCGCTAAAGCCGTCAAGCATTCGGTCCAGTTATTTAAGAATCGATGTACTAGTATTATCGCGCATATAAAAAGACCAAAGTCAAAAGGATCAGTTTTGACTTTGGCCTGAAGTTATTTTTCCGGTCAGTTACTTTTCAACGACATCATCCTGTGTAAATGTGATATCGGGATGCTTAGCCGCACAGGTCTTGCACAGTCTCTCGCGGTTCGATTCGATGGCTTCCTTTACGGTTCCCTCATAATAATCGCTCTTGGCAATATGCTGGCAATCGCTGTCAAGATGATATACCTTGCCGAACTGTGTCCAGTAAACCGTATCGCCGATCACAGCTTCCGCTTCGGTCTTGCCTTCCTGTGACACAGGATTGAAATCATAGCTTGCAAGTCCGCCGATAAGCAATGCTATAACAGCAGCAACTATCGCGATCACGCGTGTTTTGGCATCCAGCTTGTCCTTCTGAGCCAGAAGCAGCACGATAAGGGGCACAAAAGCGAAGATCGACACGATCAGTCCCATGTTATTCCAGAGCCAGAATTTAACCTTGTTCTTGGAAGATGCGGGATCGATGCGGTTGGCTTTCTTCCAGAGCTGTGAACCGATGATCACACAGACGAGGTCAAGTCCGAGGGCTATATACCCGGGCCAGGCGGCTCCGTCTTTTGTAACGTTGATCTTGCCAAAAAGGATGAGTGCGCACAGCACTTCAAATCCGATCGCCAGCAGCCAGAGGATAACGGCTCCTACGCGCAGGCCTGTCGCATTGCCCGAAGGTTTGGGTTCTTTGACCTTTCTGCCGTCCTCATCGACTTTTGTTTTGGGTTTGGAGTCCGCCTTGGCCCCGGTAGAAGCAGCTTTGGGCGTCCTTTTTGTTGTGTTGTCCGTATCACGTTTTTTCAGTTCTGCCATATCCGTTAATCCTCCGATATTTTGGTTTGGGTGATCCTGCACCCGCTGGATACCATTATAGTCCAACCTGTATTCCATTTCAAGATAATACATTGATTTTCATATTTTTTATACTATAATCATAAGGTAACTAATGTCACCGTCCCATCTTATGAGCAAAAAAAGACTTCTTTGTTTCACTTTCAATGTCATTTTTTGCGTATAAGAGGCGAAGGTTCTGAATAGTTACATCATAAGAAGCAGTAAGTGGTAACACAAGGAGATAACATGGATAAAAGCGAAGCCTTTGCCAGAAAGCAATACGAGCGCCTGACACAGACCCCTGTGTCAAAGCTGATACTTCAGCTGGGTTTTCCCACCACCATCAGCATGCTCGTTACCAATATATACAATCTGGCCGATACTTATTTTGTAAGTCAGATGGGCAATTCGGCCAGTGGAGCGGTGGGCGTGGTATTTGCCCTGATGGGCGTGATCCAGGCCTTTGGTTTCATGTTTGGGCACGGTGCCGGCAGCAATATAAGCCGCAAGCTGGGCGCAAAGGAACGTGACGCCGCCTGTATCTTCGCCTCCACCAGTTTCTTCAGCGGGCTTTGCGCGGGACTTCTGATCACCATCCTGGGGCTTGCTCTGCAGACTCCCTTCATGCGTCTGCTCGGAAGCACCGAAACCATACTTCCCTACGCCGTCACCTACAGCCGCTATATCCTTCTTGCCGCTCCCTTCATGGTAGCAAGTTGTATTATGAACAATATCCTGCGTTATGAGGGAAAAACCGCGTACGCTATGATAGGTCTCGTTTCGGGCGGTCTGCTCAATATTTTCGGAGACTATCTGCTTATCAATGTATTTGATCTCGGAGTGGAAGGAGCAGGCATTTCCACCGCCGTATCCCAGCTTATAAGCTTTTGCCTGCTGCTCATCCCCTTCCTTCGGGGCATGATCCAGAGCCGGTTCAGCATAAAGCTGGTAAATCTTAAACCTCAGTATTTCCTAAGCATTCTCTGGATCGGATTTCCCAGCCTTATCAGGCAGGGTCTGAACAGCGTTTCCACCATGGTACTGAACAAATGCGCCCAGCCGTACGGCGACGCGGCCATTGCGGCCATGAGTATTTCCGCCAGGGTAGTCGGGTTCATGTTCTGTGTGGGTCTGGGCATCGGACAGGGCTTCCAGCCGGTATCCGCGTTCAATTTCGGCGCGAGAAAATACAGCCGTACCAAAAATGCCTTTTTCTTCACGATAGCATTCGGATGCATTCTGCTGGGTATTATCGGCATTTTCGGCTTTATATTCGCTGAGCCTATAGTCATGCGTTTCAGGGATGACGCGGAGGTAGTTGCCATCGGAGCAAAGGCGCTCCGGTTCCAGACCGTTTCACTCCTGTTCATGCCCTTATCACTTTGCGGCAACATGATGTTCCAGTCAATAGGAAAAGGCGGCAGAGCCGCCTTCCTTTCGCTGCTGCGCAGCGGTTTATTCTTTATTCCGTTAGTACTGATCTTAAGCCGTCTGTGGGGAATACTGGGCATCCAGTGTTCTCAGGCGATCTCCGATATACTTTCCGGCATAGTTTCATTGCCGATGGTTCTTATCTTCTTCTCAAAGCTGCCTGCGGACGGGGAAGAGATGCCGCAAAAGCTGTAACTGTTCATGAAGCCAGCACCGCGTTCAGGTATTCCAGCACCGCCTCATAGCCGTCTTCCGTAAAGGGATATTCGGTATGCTCTATCAGTGCCGCATCGGTCGCTTCATAGCTCAGCGGTTCGGGCCATACTGCCACGTCAAAATATTTCCTGTATACGGGTTTGTCATTTTCATCCCTGCCCGTTTCTTCCTTTTCCTGCTTTATACGGTACCGTCTGCCGGAAAGGCTTCCGGTAAACGGCTCTCCGTAGTTATAGAAATTAAATGACAGAATATCTCTGGAAGTTAACATATAAACGGCTCCCTGTTTTATGCTCAATAGCTCTTTACGGCTGCTCTCTCTATATCCAGAGCCTTGACATATTCAGACAGGAACGCGTTGAATCCGGCTACATCCTTGGGATCGGGCTGCATGCTTTCGCCCTTCTCACCTCCAAATACCTTTTCCGCCAGATAATCTTCAAGCGTTTCACCTTCGGCCTTATTGACCATGTAAGCAGCGAGCAGAGCCATACCCCAGGCACCGCCTTCTCCTGCGGTCGACATTACCGAAACCGGTGCATCGATGGCTGCCGCCAGAATGCCCTGTCCGACCCCTTTGGTCTTGAACAGGCCGCCATGTCCGTACATATTGTCAACCTTGACACCTTCATCCTTTATCATGACATCAAGCCCGTATTTGAGGGTAGCAAGCGATGAATAAATATGTGTGCGCATGAAATTGGCCAAAGTCAGCTTCGCGTCAGGCTTACGCACAAACAAAGGCCTGCCCTCATCCAGCCCGGTTACCGACTCACCGGACAGATAATTGAATGAAAGAAGTCCGCCGCAATCGGCATCACCTTCAAGCGCTTTCTTAAATAACAGCTCGTAGAGCTTACCCTTATCCTGATGAGCCCCGATCGCATCGGCAAACTCGTCCAGCAGTCCGACCCACGCATTGATATCCGAGGTACAGTTATTGCAGTGCACCATGCCTACCAGCTTGCCGGAGGGCGTGGTCACAAGGTCGATGATAGGATAAACCTTGGATAGTTCCTTTTCCAGAACTACCATGGCAAATACGGAAGTTCCTGCCGAAACGTTTCCTGTACGAACCGCCACGGAATTGGTAGCCGCCATACCGGTGCCCGCGTCTCCCTCTGCAGGGCATACAGGGATACCGCTCTCAAGCTCCCCGCTCACATCAAGAAGCTTTACGCCTTCTGCGGTCAGTTTGCCGGCAGCGTCTCCGGCGGAAAGCACCTTGGGAAGTATATCCCTCAGCTTCCAGGGATAGCCCTTTTTGGCGACAAGCGTCGCAAATTTATCAAGCATCTCATTATTGTAATCACCTGTGGAAATATCTATCGGGAACATACCGGAGGCTTCACCGACTCCCACTGCGCGGACTCCCGTCAGCTGCCAGTGAATGTATCCTGCCAGAGTAGTCAGATAATCAATATCCTTTACGTGCGCTTCATCATTGAGAATAGACTGGTAAAGATGGGCAATGGTCCACCTCTGAGGAATATTGTAATTGAAAACCTCAGTCAGCTCCATGGCTGCCTGACTTGTGATCGTATTGCGCCAGGTCCTGAAGGGAGTCAGTAGATTGCCGTCCTTGTCATAAACAACGTATCCGTGCATCATGGCAGAGAACCCGATCGCCGCGAGCTTCCTTATACCGATGCCGTATTGTGCCTGTACATCCTTTTTCAGCTGTGCGTAACAATCCTGCAGACCTGCCCAGACATCATCCATATGATAAGTCCAGACCCCGTTTTCAAGCCTGTTTTCCCATTCATGCCCGCCCTGCGCGATCGGAACATGCTTCTCATCGATCAGCACAGCTTTGATCCTGGTAGAGCCAAACTCTATGCCCAGTACCGCTTTTCCCGCCTCAATACATTCTTTCGCTCCCATATTCTTTTATCCTCCTGTGTAAATTCTTTATATTTCCGAGTTGCTCTGCTTCAGGAAGAAATCATCAATGGCCTTGATTATTTCACCCGGTTCCATCGATTTGAGCAGATAGCCCTCAGGCTTGAGCTCAAGTACTTCCATGATGCTCTTCTTATCGTTCTGGCCGGTCAGGAATATAACCGGAATTCCGGAAAAGTCAGGATCGGAGCGGATCATTTCAAAAAGTATCTTACCGCTTACAATCGGCATCTCATAGTCAAGAAGCATCAGATCCGGCCGGTCCAGGCTCAGGTACTTGATAGCCTGTGTTCCTGAATTGGCACAGGTAACCTGATATTTATCCTCCAGCCAGTTTTTGGCCAGTGTCAGCATAACCTCGGAATCATCCACTATCATGACCTTTTTTGATTCGGTGGAAAGCCGCGATCTGGTCTGCAGCCTGTTTATGATAGTGGGACCTATGGTCTTCGCATCAAGGGGATGCCTGAAGGTCTGAGTAACCAGAGCATCGGGGATCAGTATCTTTACCTCCTCATAGCCTTCATCTCCCTCGATAACGAACAGAGCCGCTTTGGTTTCGATGATCCGATCCTTTAAGGTTATGAGAGCATCCGCTTTGGCGGCGAGCCCGCTCTCCGCATAAAGAATAAAAGCAGTATCCTGATCCACGGGCAGAGAATGTACGGCACGCATATCCACACG
>JAILRI010000118.1 GCA_024698555.1 Lachnospiraceae bacterium | reverse complement strand
GCCGAATGCTTGCCCGAGAGTACATGTCTGAAAACGCAGACGTAGCGGGCTACGGCGAGGCTTTCAGGCGTGTGCTATCGGGATAAGCAGGCAAGCATTCGGTCCAGTTATTAAAGAATCGATGTACTAGCCTTATACTGTGCAGCTTGCTCTACGCTGCAAGCTGCGCATATAAGGCAAGTGTAATATTGGCATTCTAAAAAGTTCGAGCGTTGCAGCTCCCTTTCGGTCGCTGCGACTGCTCGTTTGAGTTTGCGCATAGCGCAAACTCGTAAGTACCATTTTGTTTTATACCGGGAACAGGCTTCCGCCCACAAATTCCCTTACGATTGAATTTTTCGGGATATCCTCGCTGGAGATCCCCAGGAAGTAATCAAGAAACTTAAGCAGCCTCTTCGCTTCCACATACTCCGGGCAATCCTCTTCGATACCAAACAGAAGAGGCTCCGCAAACTGCTTTAAGACAGCGAGTTCATACACCAGAGCGGAATTGAACATGCAGTCCGCGCTTTCCTGGAACGGGAAGATATTCTCCTCCTCGCCTCTGCGCACAGACCCCCACATAGCGATCGTATCCTTCGCTATCGTTCCGCGTGTCCTGGCGTCCCTGACCATCCTGCGGATAAGCCTGCCGTCAGTCGTAGGCATACGGTTGTGCTCATCTATATTGAGCTGCGTCAGGGCGCTTATGTATATTTTAAACTTGCTCTCCTTAGGCAGAGTATAGCTCAGCTTGTCGTTCAGTCCGTGAATACCTTCGATCACCAGTATATCATCCGGTCCGAGCTTTAAGGTATTGCCCTTATACTCCCTCTTGCCCGCTTTGAAGTTAAAAGTGGGCATTTCGACCTCCTCGCCCTTGAGCAGGCGGGTCATATCACGGTTAAAGCCCTCCACATCAATGGCTTCTAGACACTCAAAGTTGTAATTGCCATCCTCATCCTTAGGCGTGTCTTCGCGGTTCTTAAAATAGTTGTCAAGGGCGATGGGATGAGGAATAAGTCCATGAGTCCTCAGCTGTATGGAAAGCCTGTGTGAAAATGTAGTCTTACCGGAAGACGAAGGCCCCGCGATCATGGTAAACTTCACATCCCCTCGTTCCTTCACGCTTTCGGCGATCTCGGCTATCTTCTTTTCCTGGAAAGCTTCCTGCACCAGTATCATTTCGCTGATGCTGCCCGTAGTGATCGCGGTATTCAGATCTCCAACGGTAGCGATCCCTATTTCCGCGCCCCATATATTGGCGGCATGCTGTGTGGCAAACAGCTTGGGCCTGTCCACATAAGGCTTCACCTTCTCCGGCTCGGACTTATCCGGAAGCAGCAGCAGGAAACCGTCCGCATAGAGCATAAGGTCAAAATATTTTAAAATACCGCATGAAGCAGGCATATAGCCGTAATAATAATCCGTATAACCGTCCAGTTCATAAACATTGGTATTGGACACACGGCGGTAGCGTAAGAGCTCCTCCTTGTCCTTCATCCCCGCCTCGGCAAAAAGCCTGCGGGCATCAACGGTACGCATGGACCTCTTGTGTATGGGAGTATCCTCGTTCACCATGCGCTGCATCTCTGCCTTAACATCCGCAAGCTGATCCTTTGTAAGCTTAAAATCAGCGTAAAATGAACAGTACAGCGCAGTTCCCAGCGAATGATCGACCGAGATCTGTCTGACCTGCCCGGCGTCAAAAACACTGTCAAATGCCTTAAGCATCAGCAGGATCATACCCCTGGTATAAGTTGCTATACCCGGGACATCGGCGGTAGTAAGAAACTTCAGTTCACAGTTTCTGCTCACGCTCTTGGCCAGTTCCGCCAGATCACCGTCCACCATAGCCAGGATTATATCATGCTCATAATCCTTCTGGTACTCGGCCGCTATATCCTTATACCTGGTACCTATGCCGTATTCCAGTTCCAATCCGTTGATCTTAACCTTTGCTACATCCATAAACCCGCTCCTTCTGCCAGCTTTTCCGCCTCGTCCCTCATCCGTTCAAACCATTCTCTTTTCCTGTCCGCGTCAGCCGAACCGGAATTTGCCAGCTCTTCAAGTTTTCTTTCACACTTTCTCTTGTACATTTTCACATACTGTATGAACACATCCGGTTTCTTTACGCACAAAACCGGACCGAACTCCAGCTGAACATCATCGAGCCTTCCTGCAGCCTCGCTTTCGTGGCCGGTTTTACACCTTTCTTCAGGCTCTGCCCTCATGGACACATAGTACTTTCCATCCTCAAAGGTCATGTCTTCATCGCGGATACCCCATCCGTGTTCATCCAGCCACCTTCTGACATCGTAAAAATGTGACTGTGGCTGCAATATCAGTTTTCCCGGCGGATTATCACGCAGGTGTCCGCCTTTGCCCAGGCCGTCCTCTAAAAGCCTGCTCATGAGTGCCCCGCCCATCCCGGTAAGGAACGCGCAGTCCGCTTCAGCGGGCTTTAGCGCGGCGAAGCCATCACTGAGGCGCAGCTCCACCCGATCCGCGCAGCCATATAATTCAAGATTCCGGACCGCTTTTTCCAGCGGTCCGGATCTGACATCCATTGCGACACAGGAATCAGTCAGCCCGTTCTGAAGCAGCCAGATATCCATATGAGCATGATCACAGCCTATGTCCGCGATCACGCGGTTATACCCGGCCATACGCGCCGACATCATAAGCCTCTCGCTTAATCTCACTTCCATACTTCACTTTTATTGCAGATGTTCCTGCGCAGTCATTCCGAAACGCCGCTGTATCGGCAGACTGCCGCGCATTCATGTTCTTCAGCCTTCCTCCAGGAAATCCTTGAGCTTCTTACTGCGGCTCGGATGACGCAGCTTTCTGAGAGCCTTGGCCTCTATCTGCCTGATACGCTCACGGGTAACATTGAATTCCCTGCCTACTTCTTCGAGCGTTCTGGTCCTGCCGTCGTCGAGACCGAACCTGAGTCTTAATACCTTCTGTTCCCTGTCGGTAAGTGTCTGCAGTACCTTGAGCAGCTCCTCCCTGAGTATGGTCTGCGAAGCAGCCTCGGCAGGCACAGGAACCTTCTCGTCCATGATGAAATCGCCCAAGTGGCTGTCTTCCTCTTCGCCTATGGGAGTTTCAAGAGATACGGGCTCCTGGCTGATCTTCTGGATCTCAGCCACCCTTTCCACAGGGATCTTCATCTCATTGGCGACCTCTTCGGTGGTAGGTTCGCGCCCCAGCTCCTGCAGCAGCTGTCTTTGCACACGCATCAGCTTGTTGATGGTTTCCACCATATGCACGGGAATCCTTATGGTCCTCGCCTGATCCGCAATGGCACGCGTGATCGCCTGCCTGATCCACCAGGTCGCATATGTTGAAAATTTATAGCCCTTGCGGTAATCAAATTTCTCTACCGCCTTTAACAGCCCCATGTTGCCTTCCTGGATCAGATCAAGGAACGACATTCCGCGTCCCACATATCTCTTTGCTATGCTGACTACCAGCCTTAAGTTGGCCTCTATCAGCCTTTCCTTGGCGCTTGTTCCTTTCCTGATCACTTCCGCCTTGTTCTTCTTGATCCTGTCCGCTTTTTTGGTCAGCTTGTCATGCTCAGCGGTTGAAGACTTCTCTCTGGCATCCTTGTAGATCTCATCGATCTCATCCTGGATCTTCTGTCCGTCTTCCATAAGCTTGGCCAGCTCGATCTCCTCGTCACCGGACAGCAGCGGAACCTTGCCTATCTCTTTCAGATACATCCTTACCGGATCCTCCAGGGACACTCCTTCCGGGATCGACATATCGATAGCGCTTAAGTCTATCTCTTCGCCGGTCTCCTCGGAAAAGCTGTCATCAAAATCCTCCAGAAGATCATCCATTCCCCCATCTGTTTCAGGCATACGCAGCACATCTACGCCGTTATTTTCCAGATACTCATAGATATGCTCGATACGTTCGGGCTCCAGCTCCATATCGCCAAAGAAATCATTGACTTCCTGGTACTCGAGCACGTTCTTCTTTTTAGTTGCAAATTCAAGAAGTTTCTTGAGCCTTTCCTGAAACAACACCTTGTTTTCGTCCATTTACAAACCTCCGTTTATGTTGGTTACAACGAGCCTTCCAGTATTTGAAGCACTTCCTCCGGATTATTTTTGCGGGCGGCCAGCTCCATAAGAGTCTGCGCGTCATTACCCGCCGCTGCGAGTGCCATCCTCCTGTCCAGGCTGTCAGATACTATCCTTAAGACAATATCCTTAAATGCAGCCTTCAGCTCATCTTCACCATATTTATCCCTGTACAGGGAAGGCTCCAGGATCTCCGCTGTAAATGCCTGTTTTTCGGCGCCGTCAAATCGGTTGACTATCTTTGCGGGTTCTATTGCCTTACCTTCCGTAACAAGGTTAAATATCATTTCATACAGCCGCCTGCAGGTCTCGTCCGAAATATCGTCGGGCACGAGTACTTTACCTGCGGCTTCCATAAAGCCCTTTTCATTTGCGAGCATGGAAACAAGCAGCTTTTCAACAATAAGCTGCCCATCTTCAGGCTTTATGGCATTTTTCTGTTGCTCGCGGGCTCTTTCTCTGGTCTTTTGAGCGAGCCTCAGATCATCCTCCTCGACGCCGTATTTATTAACGGCGCGCTCCAGAGCTTTTTTATCTATACCGTATTTTACGGAAACAGCGTTTATATAATTGGCTCTTTCCAGTTCATCATCTATCTTTGCGATCTTTCTGGCTATCTCGTGGTCAAATTTGGTTTTTTGCTCGACATTTGTTTCATCTATCCCGTTGTGCAGGCTTTCGGTCTCGAAAAAGAACGATTCCTTCGCTTCCTCCACCCGTTTCCTGTACTCATCGGCACCCAGGTTTTTTATAAATTCATCAGGGTCCTTATAAGGTGTCATTTCCACGATCTTAGTCATGATCCCCTTATCTTTCAGGATAGGTATGGCACGCAGAGCCGCGTTTCGACCTGCCCCGTCCTGATCGTAGGTGATGACGACCTGATCTGTGATCCTGCGTATCAGAGCCGCCTGATCCGGCGTGAGCGCTGTTCCCAGCGAAGCAACCGCATTATCAAAGCCTGCCTGATGCAGGGCTATGGTATCCATATACCCCTCACACAGCAGTATATAGCCTGCTTTCGTATGCTTGGCGATATTGTAGCCGTACAGATTCCTGCCTTTTATAAAAGCCTTCGTTTCGGGGGAATTAAGGTATTTCGGGATTTTTTCATCCTTCTTCATGGTCCTTCCGCCAAAAGCGATCACCTTGCCCCGCATATCCATGATCGGAAAGATGACCCTGTCCCGGAATCTCTCATATACGCCTTTCTCACTAAATGAGAACAGACCGCTTTCCCTTAATATATCGTCACTGCAGCCATTTTCCTTTAGCTGCTCGTACAGACCGCTCCCTGAAGGCGCGAATCCCAGGCCGAAACTGTTTATGGTCTCCCGTGTAAGCCCCCTGTTTGAAAGGTAACTCATGGCTATGCGTCCACGCTCGCCCCTCAGCTCCTTAAAATAATGCGTAGCCGCTTCCTTGTTGACTTCGAGCAGCTTTTCCCTGATGCTTTTTTCAGCACGGGCCTGCGCGCTTTCTTCATCCTCTTCGGGCAGCTTTATCCCGGCTCTGTCAGCCAGTTCCTTTACTGCCTCCTGAAAAGTCAGATTTTCATAATCGCATAAAAATGTAATGACCGAACCCGCCTTGCCGCAGCCGAAGCATTTAAATATCTGCATATTCCGGTTAACGCTGAAAGACGGGGTCTTCTCACTGTGAAAAGGACACAGCCCGACATAATTCGATCCCCTGCGGGTCAACGCGACATTCGTACCGATCACATCCACGATGTCATTCGCTTCTGTAACCTGATCAACTATTTCCTGAGGATAGTACATGATCCCCCCTGTTCTTTGCCAACCTGCTCACCTTAACGGTCAACGCCATTGCCATTCCGGGAGCCTCAAAAAACCTTAATAAACCTGCCAGCTGTTCGGGACCATCAGCTCCTGGAAAGTCGACACTGCATAACGGTCTGTCATGCCCGCGATATAGTCACTTACCGCCCGCTCGGTCCGCAATTTCCTAAGTTCCCCGTCAGAGTAAAGATGAACCTCGCAAAAGCTGACACCGTCACCGTTTTCTATCTGATTTCTGTATTCCTCCGGAAGAATATCCGTATGCGTCGTATAATAAGTAAACAGCTGCTTTATCAGGCTTTCTGCCTTCGCCTCCTGGCTCTTGGCCACCGGATTGGTGTAAACGCTCTGAAACATGAACTTTCTTAAGCCCTTCACAGCTTCGGCCACCCGGGGCGACATTTCCACCTTATCGGTTCCGCTGCTCACACTTATGATGTCATGGATGATGGTATTCAGCCTGTCACTGAGGGTTCCTCCGAGGACTGAAGCATATTCCTCCGGGATATCGCTCTCCGTCAGGATATGCCCCCTTATGGCGTCATCTATGTCATGATTGATATATGCTATCTTATCCGCGAAACGAACCACCCTGCCCTCAAGGGTAGCCGGATGTCCGGCAGTCTGGTGGTTAAGTATCCCGTCCCTGACCTCTCTGGTCAGATTCATCCGCTTGCCGTTGCGGTTTTCCAACAGTTCGACGACTCTCACACTCTGTTCATGGTGTTTGAAGCCTATGGAGGATATCTCGTCCAGTGCCCTCTCTCCCGCATGTCCGAAGGGCGTATGCCCCAGATCATGTCCGAGAGCGATGGCCTCTGTCAGATCCTCGTTGAGCCTCAGTGCTTTGGCAATGGTCCTCGCGATCTGGCTGACCTCCAGCGTGTGGGTCAGTCTGGTGCGGTAATGGTCGCCCTGGGGCTCCAGAAACACCTGGGTCTTGCCGTTAAGCCTGCGAAATGCCTTGGAGTGAATGATGCGGTCTCTGTCACGCTGGTAGCATGTTCTGATATCACAGTCAGGCTCATATTCATCGCGTCCCAATGACTTGTCGGAAAATGAGGCATAGGGCGAGAGCAGTTCATGTTCGCGCTTCTCCTGCATGATCCTGATCGACTCCATACTCCGCTCCTTTCCGCCCGGCCGCCGTCCCGGCCGCCAAAACGATCTATATAACCGGCACCGCCGCCTTTCCGGCAGGACACGCTCCTCACTGAGCAGACTTTATGATACATTCTTCGAGAACACGCATCCGCAGTAATTCTGTCTGTACAGCCCGTACTCCTTTGACAGTTCTATCGACCTTAAATACCCGTTATTCTTCTTAAAATCGGACGGAAGGTATCTGCAGAAGCTCCCGCTTTCAGTTCCTGCCGCCATTGAATACTGACGGACTTCATCTGTCAGTCCCTGCGGATTCTTTTCTCCGGACATGCGTCCTTGAGACTTCTGCAGTCCGAGCCCGATCTCGTTTATGATATCAGCAGGTTTGAGCGGGCTCAAGGTCAGTGTGGTCGCAAAAAGATCATATCCGCCGGCCGCTGCTGTTTTTGCGGTTTCTTCCAGCCTCAGCCTGTAACAGCCGTGGCACCTTATGCCCCGCTCCGGTTCATTCTCCAGTCCTTTCGCCATCTCCATGAATCTCTCAGGTTCATATCGGCCCTCGATGACGCTGACGGCACGGGAAAGCTCCATGACCGTCACCAGCCGTTTTATCTCTGCCAGTCTGTACTCATATTCTTCTTTGGCTGTTATATTGGGATTGTAGAAAAAAACATCGGTTTGGGCATACCGGTCCAGTACCTCCAGGCATGAGCTCGCGCATGGCGCGCAGCAGGCGTGCAGCAGGAGCCTGGGTACTCTCCCGGCTGCCTTTTCCGCCTCCAGAAAGTCCAGAAGCCGTGCCTGATAATTAATCTTATTTCCCATGATCTATATAGTAGGTGTAATAACAGCGATAAAACCCGGACCGATCACAGCCCGGGCACATTTATACCAAAAATACATTAGCTTTGAAAGTCCCATCACAAGGCTTTCTCTCATGGCCTCGTCAAGCCTTTGCCGTCTGGAAACCGATCGATATACTCACTCTATCAGTTCCAGCTTGCGGAGCACATTCTCAAACTTCTCCTGATCGATAGGCTTGCCTGCATATGCCACGCACCCCAGCTCGAAGGCTTTCGTGACATTCCTGCCCTCGTTAAGAGCGGTAGTCATGACTATCTTGGAACGCTTCTCCTCAGGGATCCCGCGCTCCTTCTCTATGTCACGGATTGCTTTCAGCGTCTGATAACCATCCAAAGCAGGCATCAT
>JAILRI010000082.1 GCA_024698555.1 Lachnospiraceae bacterium | reverse complement strand
GCATTTGGTCTTAAGCTGCGCAAGACTCCCAAGGCAGAGATAGATAAGCTGGTTCACGAGGCTGCCAAGATTCTTGATATAGAGCACCTGCTTGACCGTAAACCCAAGGCTTTGTCCGGTGGACAGAGACAGCGTGTTGCCATGGGACGTGCGATCGTTCGTAATCCCAAGGTATTCCTTATGGATGAGCCTCTGTCAAACCTTGACGCAAAGCTTCGTGTACAGATGCGTATCGAGATCTCAAAGCTTCATCAGAGACTTGAAACTACCATCATTTACGTAACACATGACCAGACCGAGGCTATGACACTTGGTACACGTATCGTAGTTATGAAGGACGGTCTTATCCAGCAGGTTGATACTCCCCAGAATCTTTACGATCAGCCTCAGAACCTGTTCGTTGCCGGATTCATGGGATCACCTCAGATGAACTTCATCGACAGCGTTGTTGGACGCAACGGTGACAAGGTTACTCTTACATTCGGCTCCAATACCATCGTTGTTCCCGAACTGAAGGCGAAGAAGCTTATTGATGCCGGTTATGAGGGAAAGACCGTTGTACTCGGTATCCGTCCCGAGGATATCAAGGATGAGGAGATGTTCATAAGCAATTCTCCCGATTCCAGGATCGATGTTACCGTTCGTGTATACGAGCTTCTCGGTGCCGAAGTATTCCTTTATCTCGATGTTGATACCTACGAGATCACTGCCAGGGTTAATCCCCGTACGACAGCAAGACCCGGTGATTCGATCACTGTTGCTTTCGATCTCAGCAAGATCCATATCTTCGATAAGGAAACAGAACAGGTTATCACCCACTGATCATTATTGCGATTGCGGAACGGAGTCATCAAGGCTCCGTTCTTTTTTATTTACATTTTTACTAAAGAGTGATAAAATAACTATTAGCTATGTTGTAGAATAATACAACGAATCATTACATGGAAGGATATTTGTGATCAGGAGGGGTTTACGTTATGATATCAAACCAGATATTGCAGAGTACGATCGAAGGCATTAAAGCAATAACCAGAATAGACCTTTGCGTGATGGATGTGGAAGGGAAAGCCCTGGCCACCACCATGAGCAATGCCGAGGAATATGAAAATGCTGTGCTTTCTTTCGTTGGTTCACCGGCTGAGAGCCAGTCTTTGTCAGGGTATCAGTTCTTCAAGGTTTATGATGACCAGCAGCTGGAATATATTCTTCTGGTAAAGGGTGATTCCGAAGATGTATATATGGTCGGAAGGATGGCCGCTTTCCAGGTTCAGAACCTGCTGGTTGCCTATAAAGAGCGATATGACAAGGATAATTTTATCAAAAATCTTCTGCTGGATAACCTCCTGCTTGTAGATATCTATAACCGCGCCAAAAAGCTGCATATTGACATAGAGGCAAGGCGTATCGTATTTCTTATCGAGACGCATACAGAGAGGGATACAGGCGCGCTTGAGACGATCAGGACTCTGTTTGCCGGTACCAAACAGAAGGATTTTATTACGTCCGTGGATGAGAAGAACATCATAGTGGTCAAGGAGCTCAAGAGCAATGAGGGCTATGAAGACATGGAAAAGGTTGCGAACGTGATCCTTGATATGCTGAATACTGAGGCCATGTCCAAGGTTCAGGTAAGCTTCGGAACCATTATCAATGAGATAAAAGATGTTTCCCATTCGTACAAAGAAGCCAAGATGGCTCTCGACGTGGGAAAGATATTCTACAGCGAGCGCAATATCATACCATACAGCAATCTGGGCATAGGAAGGCTTATTTATCAGCTTAATCCGCCGCTTTGCAAGATGTTTATCAAGGAAATATTCGATGGTAAGTCTCCGGATGATTTTGATGAAGAAACTATTTCCACCATAAACAAATTCTTTGAGAACAATCTGAATGTGTCCGAAACCTCGAGACAGCTCTTCATACACAGAAATACCCTTGTTTACAGGCTGGACAAGCTGCAGAGAATGACCAATCTTGACCTGAGGGTATTTGATGATGCCATTACCTTCAAGATCGCGTTGATGGTTGTGAAGTATCTGAAATATATTGAAAATTTGGAGTTCTGACATGCCTAAATTTGACCTATACAGGACGCTGGAACAGGATCTTGAGCCGCCGGTGATCTCTCTTGAGGGTGTGACCAAGGACTACGAGGACGATCTGCATGCCATAAAAAACCTGACTCTGCAGATAGAAAAAGGGGAGTTTGTTTTTATCGTAGGCAGCAGCGGTTCCGGTAAATCCACCCTGATCAAGCTGCTCCTCAGGGAGATATCGCCCACTTCAGGCAAGATCATGGTTGACGGCAAAAATCTGGCCAGGCTTCGGGAAAACAACATATGCCGGCATCGAAGGAAGATAGGGATAGTGTTTCAGGATTTCAGACTTCTTCCCGACAGGACCGTTTTTGAAAATGTTGCTTTTGCCATGAGAGTCATAGGAGCGCCCAAATCGGCTATAAACTGTGAAGTACCCAGAGTACTGAGTACCATGGGGCTTTCGGAAAAGCTGGATAAACTTCCTTCGGAACTGTCCGGAGGGGAGCAGCAAAGAGTGGCGCTTGCGCGCGCGCTTGTCAACAATCCCGTGATATTACTTGCAGACGAGCCTACAGGAAACCTCGATCCGAAAAACTCATGGGAGATCATGCGTCTGCTGGAGGAGATCAATCACAGGGGAGGAACCACGGTCGTTGTGGTAACCCATAACAGGGAAATTGTGGATGTGATGCAAAAGAGAGTCATTACCCTTAACAAAGGCATACTTGTCAGTGACAAGAAGGGCGGTTATTCAAATGCGAAATATTAACAGTTTCTTTTACGGGGTAGGCCAGGGAATAAAAAACATTTTCCGCAACAGGATGTTTTCATTGGCTTCCATAGGGACGATGTCCGCCTGTCTGTTTTTATTCGGCATTTTCTATATAGTCCTCAGCAATTTTGAATATATAGTAAAGTCTGCCGAAACAAATGTCGGTATTACCGTATTTTTTGACGACGGTATTTCACAGCAGAGAATTGACCAGATCCGGATGGATATATCAAAACGCGCGGAAGTTTACAGGGTTGAGTACATTACCGCAGAGGAAGCATGGGAGGATTACAAAGCAACGAAGCTCTCTCCCGAGCTGGCAGAAACATTTGGAAATGACAATCCGCTGGAAAACTCATCATCCCTCACTGTATTTTTGAACGATGTTTCGATGCAGTCCGTTTTGGAACGGTATATAAAGGGACTGGAAGGCGTCAGAAAGCTTAACGATTCCGCAGGAGTTGCGGATACTCTTTCAGGCATCAACAGAGCGATCACGGTTGTTTCGGCTGTTATTATCACAGTTCTTCTGTTTGTCGCCGCTTTCCTCATCGGGATGACCGTGTCGACCGGAGTTTCCGTCAGAAAGAGGGAAATATCGATCATGAAGCTTATCGGAGCGTCCAACTATTTTATACGTATTCCATATGTGGTAGAGGGAATCCTGATAGGACTTATAGGAGCGGCCATTCCGCTGGTTATCCTGCGTTTCGCGTATACCGGCGCAACAGAAGCGTTATCGGTACGTTTTTCTACCATGCTCAACAGCGTGACATTTTTAAAGCTGGGTGATATCATGAAGGTTCTGGTGCCCGTCTCATTGCTGATCGGAGTAGGCATAGGCTATATCGGAAGCAGTTTTACACTGAAAAGACAGCTTAAAAAGATCGAAGAAGTATAAAGTATTTCAATTGGGAGGTGGCAGGTGGCTAAACGTACTAAAGATGTGATCAGACGTATACTGTCGCTGTTTCTGGTGACGATCATCATATTTGCTGCCTTATCCCCGGCCGGTGATACTAAAGAAACCTTCGCATTTGAATATGACACGGCCGCCAAAGAGGCCTACGAGAAAAAGCTGAAGGAAGCCAGGGACAAAAAGGCGCAGCTGGAAGAAAAGAAAAAAGAAGCAGAGGCGCTGATCGAGGAATATAGCAGACAGAAATCCGATATAGAAACATATATCACAGAGCTGGATCTTAAGTTGAACGATGTTTCGTTGGCTATTTTTGAGCTTCAAAATGAAATATCCGAGACAAAAGACGAATTGGAGATCACCAGGGCGAATCTGGAGGCAGCCAGAAAAAGAGAAGAGGAACAGTATGCCACCATGAAGGCGAGGATACGTTATATCTATGAGAACGGTGAGACCTCTTTTCTCGATGTACTGCTTAATTCGGCCAATATCAGTGATGTACTCAATCAGCTTGAATATCTGCAGGATATCCAGGCGTATGACAATTCCCTGCTGGACAGATACATTATTGCAAAGCAGGAGGTAGAGGATCATGAAACCCTGCTTACGGCTTCGCTGGAAGAGCTCAACACGCTTATGGCGCAGGAGGAGCTGGAGAGGGAGACCTTATCGGAACTGTATGATCTGAAAGCTGCGGAGATTGAGCAGCTTACCGAACAGCTCGGGATCGCCGATGAATATCTGTTTACATATATGAGCGAGATCAGCAGTCAGGAAGTAGAGATCGGTCAGATCATAGAAGCCGAAGAAAAACGAGTGGAAGAGGAAGAAAAACGCCGTAAAGAGGAAGAAGAAAGACTCAGGCGCGAGGAAGAAGAAAGAAGGCTGGCTGAACAAAGGGCTGCGGAAGCGAATCGTACTCCTACCACCGAGAAGGTATATGATCCGGATGCGGCTAAATACATAGAACAGACTGATGAAACGGATCCTTATAAGATGATATGGCCTCTTCCGGGAGATCACAGGACATATTCAAAGTTCGGCTACAGAAAGGCGCCTACCAAAGGAGCCTCCACATATCATCAGGGATGGGATATCGGAGGAGAATTCGGAGCGCCTATCGTATCGGTACTGGCGGGAACGGCTATAGAGGTGAGTTACAATTCCTCAGCCGGCAATTATGTGAAAGTAGAACATCAGAAAGGATTTGTTACAGTTTATTGCCATTTGTCAAAGCAGACGGTCAATAAAGGGGACTACGTCAGACAAGGCCAGACTATCGGTCTTTGCGGATCTACCGGTGTATCTACCGGACCTCATCTGCATTTCAGCGTTAAGGTCAATGATGTTTACGTAGATCCTGATCCATATATCGGACATCTGGAATAAGGTGTTATAGTTTCATAAAGCGGAGGAAAAGCCGGAATTTGGCTGGATTAAACTATGAAAAACAAGTTTTTTTACGGAATACTGATAGCGCTGGCGGCGATCGCACTCACTGCAGCCGGTACTCTTTTTATGTATCGCGCTTTGGCGGGGATCTTTTACAGCGGATGGGTTAAGTATGCCGATAACGGTGGTGCCGGCACAGGCGCCGGCGGCTCAGATATCGCGTCCGCCGGTGGTAACAGCGCGGCATCAAGTGATAAGGCGTATTCTTACAACAAAGGCACCCCTAATAAGAATGATGCCGAGCCGATCGATAATGCGAGTCCCGATGACAGCGGCCAGACTATGAGTGATGAGGAAAAAAGGGAGCTTTTTAACTCAAAACTTGATACTATCATGGATTACATCGACTATTATTACTACAATGAAATAGATGATGACGTGATATATGATTCTATGCTGCATGCAGCTCTGGACGCTTTGGGAGATCCGTACTCCGTGTACTATTCTCCGGAAGAATTTGATGCTTTGCTTGAGGCCTCCAGCGGAACTTACAGCGGTATAGGGGCTACCGTTACACAGAACCTTGAAACCGGAGCGATCTCTATAGTAAAGCCCTTTGTCGGTTCGCCTGCAGCCGCGTCAGGCTTGCTTCCGGGTGACCTGATCATAAAAGTAAACGATCAGGATACATATGGAATGGATCTTACCTCAGTGGTGGCAATGTTAAAGGGTCCTGCGGGAACTTCCATAGAGGTGACTATCCTGCGTGATGAGGAGGAGATAGCAGTCTCCATTACCCGGCAGACTATAAACGTTGAATTTGTCAGTCATCGCATGCTGGAGGGAGACATCGGATATATCATGATCTCCGAATTTGAAGAGACCACAGCGGATCAGTTCGATGCCGCTATAAATGATCTGACCGATAAGGGGATGAAAGGACTGGTGGTCGATCTTCGTGATAATCCGGGAGGACTGTATAACATATGCGTGGAAATGCTTGACAGGATCGCCCCCAAGGGATCTTTGCTGGTATATACCGAGGACAAGTACGGCACTAAGGAAAGAAGATATGCGAAAAACAGCGAAAAACTTTCAGTTCCTCTGGTAGTATTGGTAAACGGTAATTCCGCGAGTGCATCCGAGATATTTGCCGGCGCGGTTCAGGATCTGAACCTTGGGATCATCATGGGAACGCAGAGCTTTGGAAAAGGCATCGTTCAATCAGTTATCCCTATTATGGACGATCTTTCGGGCATAAAGGTCACCAGCTCCAGATATTTTACGCCGGGCGGTGTGTGTATTCACGGGGTGGGGATCACACCCGACAAGATAGTCGAACTGGATGAGGACTTAAAAAGAACTCTTATTGAAAACCGTGACCATGACAATCAGATCGACGCCGCGGTGGAATTCCTGAAACAATAAAAAACAAAAGAAATTAATAAGGGACTGTCGCATTGAGCCCAAAAGCTCGCGACAGTCCCTTTCTGAAGTCAAAGATCACGGAACTGATATGGACTTGATAAAAGAAGTATCAGATCAGCCCTTCATCCATCTTTGTGCCCGCAAGGATATGAAAATGAAGGTGCTTTACAGTCTGCCCTGCGTCTTCCCCGGAATTTGAGATGACGCGGAAACCCTTCTCAAGTCCTTCGGAGGCTGCTATTTTGGCTATCGAGACAAAACATCCGGCAACCCATTCCGAATTCTCTTCGCTGATATCCGCGCAGGAGTCTATGTGGTTTTTGGGGATCACGAGGATGTGCGTGGGAGCCTGGGGATTGATATCGCGAAAAGCGTAGGTGCAGTCATCCTGATAAACTAAAGTGGAAGGGATCTCTCCTTTGATGATCCTGCAGAACAGGCAATCATCCTTTAAACAATTCGATGCTGACATGACAAATTCTCCTTTAAAGTATTTTAATCTGTATTGGCAGGAAGTTCTCTTTCCTGCATAACACTCATATATGCGGGACGCATGATCTTGTCCATGCAGATAAGCTCTTCGATACGGTGAGCGCTCCATCCGACGATCCTGGCAATGGCAAACATCGCGGTGTAAAGTTCAACCGGGATGCCGAGCATTTCATATACAAAGCCGCTGAAAAAGTCAACATTGGGACTTACACCTTTATAGATCTTTCTCTTTTCGGAAATGAGCTTTGGCGCAAGCTCCTCTATGACAGTGTAGAGCTCGAATTCCTTCTGCTTTCCCTTCTCCTTTACCAGATCCTCCACAAAGCCTCTGAAAATGCGTTCTCTCGGGTCTGAAAGCGAATAGATCGCGTGCCCCATACCGTAGATCAGTCCCTTTTTATCAAATGCTTCTTTGTCTATTATTTTCTTCAGATAGGCGGCAACCTCGTCTTTATCCGAGGTATCCGCTACATTGGCACGTATATCTGCCATCATTTCCATGACTTTGATATTGGCACCGCCATGTTTGGGACCTTTCAGGGAAGACATGGCAGCGGCAATGGTGGAATAAGTATCGGATCCGGCTGAAGTGACCAGACGTGTCGTAAATGTGGAATTATTGCCTCCGCCGTGCTCCATGTGAAGAATGAGAGCAGTATCAAGAACCTTGGCTTCAGTAGGGGAATACTTCTGATCCGGACGAAGCATCAAAAGAATGTTTTCGGCAGTGGAAAGCGACGGGTCAGGTCTATGGATGATCATGGATCCGTTCATTTCGGAATAGAAATACGCATGGTACGCGTAAACTGCCATCAGCGGAAATTCACTGATCAGTCTTATGCACTGGCGCAGGGTATTCTTTACTGTGGTGACATTGGCCTTGGTATCATAGGAAGCCAGCGTCAGGATACTTCTGGTGATGGAGTTCATGATATCGCTGCTGGGAGCCTTCATGATAACATCTCTGGTAAAATTTGAAGGCAGGGTGCGATAATAACCGAGAAGCTCGAAAAAAGCCTTTTCTTCCTCTTCATCGGGAAGAACGCCAAAGAGCAGCAGGTAAGCGATCCGTTCAAATCCGAGCTTTTCTTCCCCAAGTGAGGAGACCAGTTCCTCAATACGAAAACCTCTGTACCAGAGATGTCCGTCACAGGGGGTTTTGACACCATCCACCATCACAAAAGAGGTGATCTTGGAAATATTTGTCAGCCCCGCCAGGACACCGTTACCCTTTTGGTCGCGCAGTCCTTTGTTTACACCGAATTCCGTATAAAGATCAGGTGAAATAAAGTCATTCTCGCGGCAGATCTGCTCATGTTCCTTGTAAAAAAGTTTTCTGGTTTCTTTAGCAGTCAAATATTATACCTCCCTTTTTGTTTTTTTATCTTTCCTCCCTAAAATAAGGCAATCCAAGATGCATAGGCGGTTGATCCTCTTTCTTTCGTCTTAAGGATACGATGATCAGAACGAACAGTGTTGCAAGATAAGGCAGCATCTTGAACAGTTCGATCGAATACCGGTTAAGGTTTGAAGCGTAAAGGAACGCCCATGACAGAAGACCGAACAGATAAGCTCCCCAAATAGTGTTCAAAGGTCTCCAGGTAGCGAATATGACCAGAGCAACGGCAAGCCATCCCAAAGCCTCAATGGTTCCGTCATTGGCCCAGGTGCCCTTGATATAGTCCATTACATAGTACAGGCCGCCAAGGCCTGAAATTGCTGCTCCGACACAGGTGCCGATATATTTGTAGGCCGTAACGTTGATACCGTCGGCGTCGGCAGTGGCAGGGTTTTCTCCCGTGGCTCTCAGGTTAAGACCGGTACGGGTTTTGTTGAGGAACAGGAACATGATGACCGCCGCGATGATGGCGACATACGCGAGCCACCCGTATCCGAAGAAAGCATAGGTCAGATCGGATTTGCTTCCGGCCAGAGCAGTAGAATAGTATCTGAAAGCGCCTGAGGCAGCAGAAACGGATACCTGACCGACGCCGCCGGACATACGCTGCAGCATTCCTCCGATGAAATTGGCGATACCGCCCCCGAAGATGGTAAGAGTCAAACCGGTCACATTCTGATTGGTCCTGAGGGTAATGGTCAGGAAACTGTATATGAGACCGCCCAAAGCCGAGGCGGCCAGGCATGCGACGATAGCCAGTATCACCGAAACAAAGGCGTTTGGTTCTTCAGTACCGTATTCGTATAAAAATGAAGCCGTAAGACCGGAAATTCCGCCCAGATACATGATACCGGGCACGCCGAGGTTAAGATTACCGGATTTTTCGGTCAGTATCTCACCAAGGGCTCCGAACATTATTATGGTTCCGTAGACAACCGCTCCGTGGAACCAGCTGATGATTGCATCCATAATAGAAACTGCCTCCGATCATTTAGACGCTGCACTATCAGGCTTTTTATGCCTGAAAATAAGCCGGTAGTTAATAAAGAACTCGCTGCCCAGCAGGAAAAACAGGATGATGCCGGTGATGATCTTTGATACATGTTCATTGATACCATAGGAAGAGGCAATCTGCGCGGCACCCATATCGAGGAACACCAGAAGCAGTGAGATCAGGATCATGGTAAAAGTGTTAAACTTGGCCAGCCAGGCTACTATGATAGCAGTGAAGCCTCTGCCGCCCGCCGTATTGGTGGAAATGGTGTGGCTTGCTCCCGAAACGGCTACAAAACCTGCAAGACCGCATACGGCACCGGATATCATCATAGTACGGATGTAAACCTTTTTGACACGGATACCGGCATAACGTGCTGTGTTGACCGAATCTCCGGTAACAGCGATCTCATATCCCTGTTTGGTCCTGTTCAGATAAACATACATTGCAACGGCAACTGCCATGACTATGACTACATTCCATCCGAAATCCTTATTTGGTATAGGATTGAACATGCTGGGCAGCCACCCGGACATGGTTGAGGAATTGACTACGCCTACTGTGTTGGATCCGGGAGGGTTTTCCCAGAGAGCTACCATAAAGGCAGTCAGCTGTATGGCAATATAGTTCATCATCAGGGTGAACAATGTTTCATTGGTATTCCAGTGGGCTTTGAACAATCCGGGAAGAAAGCTCCAGATCGCTCCTGCCAGCAGACTGGCTATGATCATGACCGGAAACAGAAGTACGGGAGGAAGGCCCCCGAAGTACTTCATGCAGGCAACGGTAGCCACTCCGCCTACGAGTACCTGTCCTTCCGCGCCGATATTCCAGAAACGCATTGCAAACGCGGGAGCCAGACCTACTGCTATACACAGCAGGGTCATGGTGTCGCGGATCGTATTCCAGATAAGCCGTTTAGAACCGAATGCTCCCTGAAACATGGTTGCATAAACTTTGAACGGATTGATGTGAACGACACATACTATGAGCAGACCGCTGATAAGCAGTGAAATGAGTATGCAGGCAGCCCTGATAAAAATGGACTGTCTGGTGGTAATACCCTCGCGCTTTACTATGCGGATGAGGGGGTCGCGGTGGATTGTGTTTACTTCGGCCGCCATGATTTTAAGCCTCCTTCTCGACAGGCTCCGCTTCGGTACGGTATCTGGTCATAAGCAGGCCTATCTCTTCTTTGGTAGTGGTACGGGCATCTACGATACCGGACACCTGACCTCCGCACAAAACTACGAGTCTGTCGCACAGTGCGAGCAGTACATCCAGATCTTCTCCCACATATATTACAGCTACTCCCTTGCTTTTCTGCTCGTTCAGGAGATTGTAAATAGTATATGAAGTATTGATATCCAGACCGCGGACGGCATAGGCAGTCATCAGCACCTTAGGCGATGAGGCGATCTCGCGGCCTACCAGAACCTTCTGAACATTACCGCCCGAAAGGCGGCGTACAGGAAATTCCGTCCCCGGGGTGATGACACCGAGTTCCTCTTTAATCTTGTCGGCCAGCACCTTAGGTTCCCTGCGGTCTGTGAAAAGACCTTTCTTTTTGCGCCAGGATCTGAGCATCATATTACCGGTCATGCCCATGGAACCTACAAGCCCCATACCCAGGCGGTCTTCGGGAACAAAAGATATAGCAACACCGCATTCCCTGATGGCGGTGGGATCAAGACCTACAAGTTCTGTCGGCTTATCGGATGAGGATGGATTAAAGCTGATGCTGCCTGAAGCGACAGGATACAGACCGGCGATAGCCTCCAGCAATTCTTTCTGACCGGAACCGGCGATCCCGCATATTCCAAGGATCTCTCCGGAATTGGCTGTAAAAGTAATATCATCGAGGCGCTTTACGCCTTCTTTATCAAGACAGGTAAGTCCATTGACTGTAAGACGTGGCTTCGGGTTTACCGGGTTAGGTCTGCTTATATCCAGGGTAGTGGCATGTCCCACCATCATATTGGTCAGTTCCTGGGGAGACGTTTCATTTGTATTGACACAGCCGATATATTCGCCCTTTCTCAAGACCGCAACTCTGTCAGAGATAGCCATGACCTCGTTTAGTTTGTGAGTGATGATGATGATGGACTTGCCGTCTTTTTTCATGCTGCGCATCACTTCGAAAAGCCTGTCGGTTTCCTGAGGGGTAAGTACCGCGGTCGGTTCATCAAGAATGAGGATCTGCGCGCCCCTGTACAGCGCCTTGATGATCTCGACGGTCTGCTTCTGGGAGACGCTCATCTCATATATCTTCCGATCCGGGTCGATGAGGAAACCGTAACGGTCTGCGATCTGGCTGATCTTTTGCGAAGCCGCGCCCAGATCGAACCTTCCCGGCTCGTTAAGTCCGAGCACGATATTTTCGGCTGCCGTAAAGACATCGACCAGCTTGAAATGCTGATGTATCATGCCTATTCCGTAAGAATACGCGTCTCTGGGGGAAGTGATGTAAGCTTCACCGCCATTTATGAAAATATGTCCTTCATCAGGAAAATAAATGCCTGACAGCATATTCATAAGCGTGGTCTTTCCGCTTCCGTTTTCGCCGAGAAGCGACAGGATCTCACCACGGCGGAGCTTGAGATTAACTTTATTATTGGCGGTCACTGAGCCGAAAGTCTTAGTGATATCCCGCATTTCTACGGCTAATGTTTCAGCTGGCAAGAGGACACCCCCTTTATGAAAAAATTACGTTAACAGGTTATAATGATAGCATAACAGAGAACAAAAGTAAACAAAAAACGGTGCGAAAGGGATAAGCCTTTCGCACCGCAATAACGGTTAATGAAAAGTATCAGTTGTTCTGGGTGATCCCGTCGATGATCATGTTGAACGAAGGTGCCGAAATGTACTCGGATTCGTGATAGTAACCATCCTTGATGGCTTCTTCCTGATCATATACGAAGTCGCCGTCTGAATCGAAGCACAGAGCGGAAGTAACCTTCTGACCGTTAACAGTGAACTTCTCAATATCGAAGACATGGAGCTTGCCTGCCTTGATGTCTGCTTCAGCCTTGTCAACAGCTTCCTTGGTGCCGCCTGCTACGGACGCACCAAGCTTGGTGATGCATACGGCGCCAGTGTCATAGCCTTCCGACCAGTCAGTAGCGATCTTGCCGCCGTTCATGGCTGTCTTGAATGCGTAAGTATAATATACGCTCCAGTCATTGGAGGAAGAGGTAAGAGCTGCGGTAGGAGCAACCGAAAGCATGTCTACGTTGTAACCAACAGAGAATACGATGGTGCCGGCCTTGTTGGCACTCTCACAGGCCATGGGAGCACCCTGGGAGTCAGCATGCTGTCCAATGATAACACAGCCGTCCGCGATGAACTTTTCAGCGGTCTGCTGCTCAGCGGAGATATCGAACCAGCTGTTGGTGTAGGATACCTGCATGGAAACCTTGTCATATACAGACTTGATACCAAGGAAGAAACCGGTGAAGCCCGAAATAACCTCTGCATAAGGGAACGCGCCTACATAACCTACTTTAACGTTGCCGTCAGCATCGTAATTCTTGTCGGTAAGGAGCCCCGAGTCAACGAGCTCTTTGATCTTCAGACCGGCTACGATACCTGAAACATAACGTGACTGGTAGGTCTGGTTGAATGCGTTTGAGAAATTAGAAAGACCGGACTTCTTGGCTGTATCACCGGTCATGGCTACAAACTGTACATCGGGATTTTCCTTGGCAGCCTGCTCGCAGTGAGCCTGATGTCCGTAAGAGTTGGTGATCACGAGCTTGCAGCCCTGCTCAACGCACTGGATGCACTTGTCGTAGCAGGCTTCGCTCTCGGGAACCGAATAGAACCACACGATCTGGTCATCCTTGATACCGAGGGAAGAAGCAGCCTTCTTGATACCTTCGATGTGAGCGTAGGTGTAACCCTCATTCTCGTCACCTACCAGAACTACTCCGATCTTGAAATCACCGGAAGCGGTTTTGCCGGATTTGGAACATGCGGCAAGGGAAAGGGTCATTGCCAGAACCAGCAATAATGCAATGATTTTTTTCATAAAAATTCTCCTCCTGTTTATTCTTGGGTCTTAAAAACACAAAACCATAATAGATGATACTCAAGTTTTTTCGAAAACGCAAGACGAAAAGATTACGGTTTTTTATCGGAAGAGTTTACCTTTTTTGGTACATTATTACTATACTGTGTACCGGGAAACACTGATTAAGTGTTTCCCGGCGCGAAAATCGCGGGCACGAAGTGCCTTTCCTATGCGATTTTCTGCGCAACCCGCCGGAGGCTTCTAAGGAAACGATGATTTTATCGTCGTTTCCTTAGAAATCAAGTTGACAAGAAACGGATTATTGTAGATAATTATCATGATTATTTTTACCTTGGAGGATTATATCTTGGGCAAGAGTTTATATATAGCGGAGAAACCAAGCGTGGCAGCGGAATTTGCCAAGGCCCTCAAAGAAAGCTTCCGCAGGGGAGACGGATACAATGAGTCCGATTCCAGCATAGTAACGTGGTGCGTGGGACATCTTGTGACCATGAGTTATCCCGAAAGCTACGATCAGGCGATGAAAGCATGGCGATACGACACTCTTCCGTTCATACCCAAAGAGTTTAAATACGAAGTGATAAAAGACGTAGCCAAACAGTTCGCGATAGTAAAAGAACTGCTCAACCGGCCTGATGTGGACAGGATCTACGTGTGCACCGACTCGGGAAGGGAAGGAGAATACATTTACAGGCTGGTGGACCGGATGGCGAAGGTTCCGGATACCAAGGATAAACGAAGGGTCTGGATCGATTCACAGACCGAGGAGGAGGTTTTAAGGGGAATCCGTGAGGCCAAACCTCTTTCGGAATATGATCATCTTTCCGATGCCGCTTATCTGCGTGCCAAGGAAGATTATCTCATGGGCATCAACTTTTCCAGGATACTTACGTTGAAATTCGGTGATGAAGTAAGAAACTTTCTGGGACATGAAAAACGGGCAGCCATTTCGGTCGGACGAGTAATGACCTGTGTTCTGGGCATGGTAGTGCGCAGGGAAAGGGACATCAGAACCTTTGTTAAGACCCCGTTTTACAGAGTTATCGCCGGATTTGAAACTGACGGGGTGGTACTCGACGGTGAATTTCGTGCGGTTGAAGGATCAAAATACTTCGCGAATCCCTGTATGTACAAGGAAAACGGCTTCAAAGAAAGAGAGAAGGCCGAGGAACTCATCCGTGAGCTGGAAGGTCTGCCGGCAGTTATAGACGAGATCGCCAAAAAGAATGAAAATAAGAATCCGCTGCTGCTGTTTAATCTCGCGGAGCTTCAGAACGAGTGCTCGAAGCTGTTCAAGATAAGTCCTGACGAAACCCTGGCTGTTACCCAGGAGCTCTACGAGAAAAAACTCGTGACTTATCCGAGAACTGACGCCAGGGTGCTGTCTACAGCGGTAGCAAAGGTGATAGATTCAAACATTAAAGGGCTGAAGGGCTTTGAGCCGGTATCGGTTTTTGCGGATGAGGTTCTTTCGAAAGAGACCTATAAAAATATCGCCAAAACCAAATATGTCAATGATAAGCAGATAACCGACCATTACGCGATAATACCTACGGGACAGGGATTGCAGGCGCTTGGAGGATTAAAGCCGATCGCGCGCAAGGTCTATGAGCTGATATGCAGGCGATTTTTAAGTATTTTTTATCCGGCGGCCGTCTATCGCAAGATTTCCCTGACTGTTCAGACAGGCGCCGAAAAATTCTTTGCCGGCTTTAAGGTGCTGAAAGAAGAAGGCTGGCTTAAGGTTGCAAATGTCGGCAAAAAACAGAAAGAAGACGCCTCAGGGGCCGGGGGACCGGAACGAGACGCAGCCGAGGCCGAAAAAGACGAGGATGCCGACAATCAGGTGATCTCCGCAGATAAACTGGAGATGCTGGAAAAACTTAAAAAAGGCTCGAACCTGAATGTGAGCGGGTTTTCCGTACGTGAAGGTGAAACCTCGCCTCCCAAACGATATAATTCCGGATCGCTGATCCTGGCTATGGAAAATGCGGGACAGCTTATAGAGGACGAAGACTTAAGGGCTCAGATCAAGGGAAGCGGGATCGGGACCAGCGCCACCAGAGCCGAGATACTGTCCAAACTCGTAAGGATTTCATATCTGAATCTTAACAAGAAGACCCAGATCATCACTCCGACTCTGCTCGGGGAGCTTATATATGAGGTTGTGGATGTTTCGGTCAGATCGCTCCTTAACCCTGAGCTCACGGCCAGTTGGGAAAAGGGGCTGACTTATGTGGCAGAAGGAAACCTAAGCGAGGACGAGTACATGGTAAAGCTTGATAAATATGTTTCCGACAAGACCAACGCGGTCAAGCAGATCAGGAATACCGGAGCGATCAGGCAGAGGTTCGATATGGCAAAAAAATACTATTAAGTGCAGATAATTGACAGGTTTATTCTTGCCATTATTTTCAATATGTGTTAAGATTTATGATAGATAATTATGGAATCGGATAATGTGAAAAAGTTTCGGAGGTAGTTAGTATGGCAGCGCAGAATGGTGACAACAGACCGGTGGAGAGGATACTGATCAGCAGAGCCATGCCCGGAATGGAACTTGCCAGAGATATATATTCACGCAATAATCAGGTTATCCTGAATGCCGGTTCTGTTCTGGACGCGCAGAAGATCTCAAAGATCATGTTTTACGCGGTAGATACCATCACCGTGTACAAGCAGGCTACTTCTGAAAGCGGAATGACACTGACCCAGCAGCTCAAGAACAGTGTCGAATTCCGTGAATTTACCCAGAATTATGACAATACTGTTTCAGCGCTCAAGGATCAGATGAACAAGGTGATAACCGAAAACGCTGAGTTAGACGAGGACTTCCTGGTAGGCGAGGTTGACAGGATGATCATGGCTACAGGCGGCAAGAGCAGGATATTCAATATGCTCCACTGTATCCGCGATTATGATGAGCTTACGTACATGCACAGTGTCAATGTATCTCTTATCTGCAACTGCTTCGCGAAGTGGCTCGGTATGAATGAGGATGAACAGAGGGTACTGACGCTCGCGGGTCTCCTGCATGATGTCGGCAAGACCGCTATTCCCAGGGAGATACTGCATAAGCCGGATTCACTGACGCCGGAGGAATATGCGATAGTAAAGACGCATACCATAAAGGGTTATGACAGCATCAAGGAGAAGCATATCGATGACCGTATCAAGATGGCTGTTCTTCAGCATCATGAACGTGCGGACGGAAGCGGTTATCCTTACGGCAAGACCGCTGATCAGATCGACAATTTTGCCATGATCACAGCCATAGCTGACGTCTATGATGCTATGACATCCGACAGGATATACAGACCGAGGATCTGCCCCTTTGAAGTGGTCAGGAGTTTTGAAAATGACGGATACAGCAAGTTCGACCCTCAATTCCTTGTTCCGCTGCTCGAACAGATCTCGGAAGTATATATGAATCATACCGTCAGACTTTCGGATGACAAAGTGGGCAAGATCGTACTGATGAACAAGCAGGAGCTGTCCAAACCCATAGTACAGGTGGATGATACATTTGTGGATCTTTCCCGCCAGCGCGGAGTAAAGATCTCGGAGATTTTATGAAACTTATATCATGGAATGTCAACGGGCTCAGAGCTTGTGTCGGTAAGGGCTTTGAGGATTTTTTCAAAAACTCGGACGCGGATGTGTTCTGCCTTCAGGAAACCAAGCTGCAGGAAGGACAGATAGATTTTGCGCCGGAAGGATATCACGCTTTCTGGAATTATGCCGAAAAGAAAGGCTATTCCGGGACAGCGGTGTTTACCAGAGAGGAACCTGTAAACGTATCATATGGTCTGGGGGTAGATATTCATGACCATGAAGGAAGATTGATCACTCTGGAATTTGACAGGTTCTATCTGATATGTGTTTATGTGCCCAATGCCCAGAGAGAGCTGACCAGGCTTTCGTACCGTATGAGCTGGGAGGATGATTTCAGAAACTATGTATGCGGGCTTGACCGCGTCAAGCCTGTTATCTGGTGCGGAGATCTGAACGTCGCGCACCGCGAGATCGATCTTAAAAACCCTAAGTCAAACCGCGGTAATGCAGGATTTACCGATGAAGAGCGCGGTAAATTTTCAGAGATGCTTTCATGCGGTTTTATTGACACGTTCAGATAT
The DNA here is from genome assembly GCA_024698555.1 of Lachnospiraceae bacterium. Classification (GTDB taxonomy): domain Bacteria; phylum Bacillota; class Clostridia; order Lachnospirales; family Lachnospiraceae; genus RUG11977. Next base: position 11,747 of record JAILRI010000082.1, on the reverse strand, counting down.
TTTTATCCGGACAGGACAGACGCGTATTCGTGGTGGTCCTATATGGGCGGAGCACGGGCAAAGAATGTCGGATGGCGCATTGACTATTTCTGTGTTTCCGACAGGCTTAAAGATGCTCTCGCGGATGCTGTCATTTATCCTGAGGTCATGGGCTCGGATCATTGCCCCGTAGGCCTGTTCCTTAAGTGATTATTTCAGTATTTGCCGATAACTTTAGAAAGAGTGAACAATAATGAAATTATATAAAAGACTGTCAGTCCTGCTGACCATGGGTATCATGGGTATCGGACTGATTTCGTTCAGCACGGTGCCCGGGATGGCTTCGGGAGTGCCCGAAAAAAAGGTGATCGAAGAAACCACAGTAAGTGCTACGCCTGTACCTGATGAGCAGCCGGTTAGCCCGACTCCCACACCGACTCCGGGGGTCACGGCTACTCCCACTCCCGCACCCAATTATCTTCAGAAGGATTCGAATTCAAACATCACTGAACTGGTTAAAGCTTACCTTGCTGCCAAACTGACGTGCTCCAGAGAAGCATTTGAAGGCATAGTTACGGATACCTCCTATATTAATATAGACCTTTTGATGATACAGACCGAAACAGTGCTTTCTTACGATCTGCTCAGCTGTTATACCAAGAGAGGGTACGGCCCCGTCGATTATGTGGTCTACTACAAATATACCATGGACATTACCACGGTGGAATCACCGGCGCTGTCCATAGACGCGCTGTATGTTACCGTTGACGATGACGGTGCCTATAAGGTGTTCTTGGGCAAGCTCGATGATGATGTGGAAAAGCAGCTGGACAAACTCAATCAGGATGCTGATGTACAGGCCGTGGTCGGTGAGGTTATGCAGCAGATAGCGAATGACATCGAAAATGATGAAAGTCTGCTGCAGTACTGGCAGAGGCTTTACGATCAGCTGGGAATGGAATTCAACATCGGCATGGCGCAGAATGTGGAAGAAGGCGGTAACAATGAGTCCAGCGCATCCAGCCGGTAAGAGGGTCTCTTAACATCTTTGTCAGTTCTGCAGGTGCGTGATCAGGAAGGAAGACTGCCCATAATGTATGAAACATCCGAAAATGAAGAAAGAGTGATCCTGGTTGGTGTTTCAACCGCGGAGCATGATGACAGTGAAAGATCGCTCATGGAATTGAAAGAGCTGGCCGATACGGCAGGAGCCGTAACGGTGGGGCGCATTCTGCAGAATCTGGACAGGATCAATTCCGCGACTTATGTTGGAAAGGGCAAGATCGATGAGATCTCGGAACTGGCAAAAAAGACGTCTGCAACCGGCATCATCTGTGATGATGAACTGACTCCTGCCCAGATGCGTAATCTGGATGACGCGCTGGAACTTAAGATCATGGACAGGACCATGCTGATCCTTGACATATTCGCAAAGCACGCATCATCCAATGAAGGCAAGCTTCAGGTAGAGCTTGCGCAGCTTAAATACAGATCATCGAGACTGGTAGGAGCAAACAGCTCCATGTCGCGTGTTACATACGGTATAGGCATGCGCGGCCCCGGAGAAAAGAAACTTGAGGTTGACCGCAGGCTTATCAGAAACCGTATTTCCGAACTTAAGGAAGAACTTACAAATGTGGACCGCACACGTGAGACGACCAGACGGCAGAGGCTGAAACACTCCATTCCGGTCATTTCCATAGTGGGCTATACAAACGCGGGCAAGTCAACCCTGCTGAACCGGCTGACGGGAGCGGGGATACTTGAGGCGGATATGCTTTTTGCCACACTTGATCCCACTACCAGGAACTACAGGCTTGAGAGCGGACAGGAGGTGCTTTTGACCGATACTGTCGGTTTCATTCGTAAACTGCCCCATCATCTGGTAGATGCTTTCCGTTCGACACTCGAAGAGGCCAAATATGCCGATATCATATGGCATGTTATCGATGCCGCCGATACCGAAGCCGATGTCAAGATGCATGTGGTCTATGATACGTTAAGACAGCTCGGAATAAAGGATAAGCCGGTGGTGGCGGTCTTTAACAAACAGGATGCCCTGCTCTGGAAGGAGCCTCTGCATGACGCTTCGGCAGACGCGTCAGTGAAGATATCCGCCAAAAACGGGTTTGGAATAGATACACTTCTTGAGACAACTGAGGAATTGCTGAAAAAACAGAAAATATATTACGAAGGCACTATCGGCTACAATGACGGATCACTCCTTCAACAGATCAGAACAACCGGACAGATCATAGAGGAACGTTATGAAGCGGATGGAATAGCCATAAAAGCATACCTAACGCCCGAGGTTTTCGGACGCATAAAATAAACATACAAACAGGAGGTAACCATGAAGTACGGCTATTTTGACGAAAAGGCCATGGAGTATGTGATCACCAGACCGGACACGCCGTCGGCCTGGGCCAATTATCTGGGGTCACCCGAATACGGCGCGATCATTTCCAACAATGCCGGAGGCTACAGTTTTGTTAAATCGGGGGCTAACGGCCGCATTATCCGTTACCGTTTCAACTCAGTCGCGACCGATCAGCCCGGCCGCTACATCTACCTTAAGGATCTGGAGTCGGGAGAATACTGGTCTGCTTCCTGGTCACCGGTCTGCAAGCCGCTTGACAGCTATAAGAGCGAGTGTCGTCACGGTACTGCCTATACCGTGATCACCTCGGAGTATACAGGGATCAAGACCGAGACTACGTATTATGTACCCAAGGACGCAACCTATGAGGTCTGGAGAGCTTATGTGACCAATCTCGACAAAAAGCCCAGAAAGCTGGCGGTTACCGGGTACTGTGAGTTTGTCAATGAGAACAATTATGAGCAGGATCAGGTAAATCTGCAGTATACATTGTTTATCACTCACACATATTTTAAGGATAAATTCATTCTTCAGAAGCAGAATGAAAACTTCCACAACCCCAATAACGAAAGATTCCTGGGACTGGCAGGAGCAAAAGTAGATGCTTACTGCGGCGACAGAGACCGTTTTGTGGGTTCTTACCGCAGCTACGCGAATCCCGAAGGCATCGAAAAAGGGCTCAAAGGCGAGCTGAACTACTGCGACAACTCATGCGGAGCGCTTGAAAGCGATGTTACGATCGAGCCCGGACAGACCCTTGAATTTATCTATATCCTCGGTCAGAAGCCTGAAAGCGAGGCTGCAAAGATCATCGCCGGATATGAGGAAAAGGGTCTGGTTGATAAAGAGGTTGAGGTCCTGAAGGACTACTGGCATTCCAAGCTGAAGAATCTGCAGGTGCATACGCCCGATGATGATTTCAACAACATGGTCAATGTCTGGAACGCTTATAACTGCTTTATCACATTTACATGGTCCAGAGCCGCTTCCTTCCAGTACTGCGGACTTCGTAACGGATTTGGATACCGTGACACGGTTCAGGATATCCAGGGTATCATTCATCTCGATCCCGAGATGGCAGCAGACCAGATCAGGTTCATGCTTTCGGCTCAGGTAACAAACGGTGCCGGACTGCCGTTAGTTAAGTATACCCATAAGGCAGGACAGGAGAATACTCCCGATGATCCCGCGTATGTAAAGGAAACAGGTCATCCCAGCTACCGTGCAGATGATGCGCTTTGGCTCTTCCCTACAGTGGACAAGTACATCAGCGAGAGCGGCAATACCGCTTTTCTGGATGAGGAGATCTACTATGCCGATAACGGTGAGAAGGGCAGCGTCTACGATCACTTAAAACGCGCTATAGATTTCTCCATGAACAATGTGGGAAGCCATGGAATGCCCGCAGGACTTCATGCGGACTGGAATGACTGCTTAAGGCTCGGTAAAAAGGGTGAATCCACATTTGTTGCGTTCCAGCTGGTCTATGCCATAAAGATACTTCGCAAATATGCCGTTTTGAAGAATGACAACGCATATATCTCGTATCTCGATGGGATCGCAGCCAAACTTGATACCATACTGGATAACTGCTGGAATGAGGATCGCTATATAAGGGGCTATAAGGAAGATGGCGTGATCATCGGAAAGCGCGATGATCCGGAGGCTTCCATGTGGCTCAATCCCCAGTCATGGGCTGTTATTTCGGATTTTGGTTCCAAAGAACGTCAGGAAAAGGCTATGGACTCTGTAGAGCGTGAACTGAACACGCCTTTCGGTGCGATGGTCATGTATCCTCCTTATGAGAATCACGGATTTGATGGTTCTCTTATGACCTGCTTCAACAAATGCGTAAAGGAAAACGCCGGAATATTCTCGCAGCCTCAGGGCTGGCTCATACTGGCTGAAGCCAAGCTGGGACACGGCAACAGGGCTTATAAATACTGGAGAGAAGCTGCTCCCGCAGCTTATAACGACAGAGCCGAGAAGCGTGTTCTTGAGCCGTATGTTTACGGACAGTTTGTTGAAGGAAAGGATTCTCCGTTTGAAGGCAGGGCACATGTTCACTGGCTGACGGGAACCGCCTCTACCGTCATGGTGGGAACTACCGAAGGTATCCTGGGACTTAAGCCGGAGGCAGACGGCCTCGTCATAGATCCTTCGATCCCTTCCGAATGGAAGCAGTATACTTTTGACAAGGCGTTCAGAGGCTTCAGGCTCCATGTTACGGTATCGAATCCGGATGGCAAAGAGCACGGTGTAAAGAAAGTTACCGTGAACGGTGCCGGAACCGAAGGAATACTGATTCCCGTTTCTTCTCTGAAGAAGGATGAGGTTAATGAGATAGTTGTAGAATTATAATGATTATATAGAAAACCGCAAGTTTCTTAAAAAAGTGCTTGCGGTTTTCTTTTTTTTATGATAACATATTCGCTGTATCACGGACAAATGTTTTTGTGAAGTGGACACAGGGGCGTTTATGGATAAAGAAAGATATTTTCTGGTACGGGAAAAAGCTGTTCCTGAAATACTGTTAAAAGTAGTCGAGGCCAAGAGACTGTTTGATTCGGGTAAGGTCGGCACTGTACTGGAGGCTGCCGAAAGTATGGGGATCAGCCGCAGCTCATTTTACAAGTACAAGGATGACATATTTCCGTTCCATGAGAACAGCAGGGGAAAAACGGTCAACGTCATGCTCCAGCTGGAGGATGAGCCGGGTTTTTTATCGGAGGTTCTTGACTGCATAGCCAAGCTGGGGGCGAATATACTGACGATCCACCAGTCTATTCCCATTGGCGGAATAGCGTCTATCACACTGGGTATCGAGATGCTGCCGCAGACTGCGGACATTGATGAAATATTGGATAGGATCGGTCATAAAAAAGGAGTTTCTTCCATTCGTATTTTGGGAAGAGAATAGGAGGGAGTTATGAATATTGCGATACTGGGGTTCGGAACAGTCGGTTCCGGTGTATACGAAGTGCTGGAAATGAACCGTTCAAAGCTGGCCGGGAGCGCGGGTGAGGAGCTGAAGGTCAAATATGTTCTGGATCTGAGGGAATTTCCCGGACACCCGGTAATGGAGATCCTGACACATGATTTCAATGATATACTGAATGACCCCGAGGTAGATATCATTGCCGAGGTCATGGGCGGAGAGAATCCGGCATATGAATTCTCTAAGAAAGCCCTTTTGGCAGGCAAGGCAGTATGTACATCCAATAAGGAGCTGGTTTCAAAACATGGAGCCGAACTCTTAAAGATCGCCCGCGAGCATAACACCAATTACTTTTTCGAGGCAAGCGTGGGCGGCGGAATCCCTATTATCAGACCTTTGAACCGCTGCCTTACCGCGGATGACATACTCGAGATATGCAGTATCATTAACGGAACGACCAATTATATCCTTTCCCGTATGAGAGACGATGGGATGGATTTTGATGAGGCTCTGAAAGAAGCGCAGGACAACGGATTTGCCGAGAGAAATCCCGCGGCTGATATCGAGGGGCTGGACGCGGTTCGTAAAACAGCCATACTTGCCTCACTGGTCAACCAGACTCAGGTAGAATGCGATGATATATACACCGAAGGGATAACTAAGATCACTGCAGCCGATATAGCCTATGCCGGCAGGCTCAAGGCGAAGATAAAGCTTGTCAGTCTCATACGCCGCGCAGACGGCAGGACATGGGCATTTGTCGCTCCGATGATGCTTCGTAAGGACTGCCAGCTGTACCATGTTGACGGTGTTTTCAACGCTGTGATGGTAAAGGGCAATGCGGTAGGCGAGCTGGTGTTCATCGGCTCCGGAGCCGGTAAACTGCCCACAGCCAGCGCAGTGGCAGCGGATATAGTGGAAGCCGCCAAGCACAGACATATCAACGTGGTTACGAAATGGGAGGACGAGGTGCTTGCCCTGGCCGATACCAATGATCTTGAATATAATTATTTCGTGAGGGTTCCTGCGGAACAGGCGGAAAAGGCGAAAGGACAGCTGCTGATCGATGAGATAGCAGACGCTGGCATTCCTGCCGAGTTTGCTTTTGTGACCAAGCGCATGAACTTTGGCGAATTTAAACGCAGAAGCGAGGGTCTGGATACCATATCCGTGATCAGAGCCGATTTTTAAGATTCTTCATAATTTGATGAAAGGATAGAGGAAAATTATGCTGGTTGTAAAGAAATTCGGCGGCACTTCCGTCGCCAACAAGGAAAGGATCTTCAATGTAGCCAGACGCTGCATAGAGGATTATAAGAAAGGCTACGACGTGGTCGTTGTCCTTTCAGCTATGGGAAAGTCTACGGATGAACTGATCGAAAAGGCAAAAGACATCAATCCGAATCCGCCCAGAAGAGAGCTGGACATGCTGGTGAGCATCGGCGAACAGATCTCGGTTTCGCTCATGTCCATGGCCATGGCATCTCTTGGGGTTCCCGCCATTTCGCTGAACGCGTTCCAGGTGGCGATGCATACCACTTCGGATTATGGCAATGCCAGACTCAAGACCATCGATACCGAGAGGATCAAGGCAGAGCTCGATTCACGCAGGATCGTTATCATTACCGGATTCCAGGGCGTGGACAAGATGGACAATGTAACTACCCTCGGGCGCGGAGGTTCCGATACGACGGCGGTTGCTCTTGCTGCGGTTCTCAAAGCCGATATGTGCGAGATTTATACGGATGTAGACGGTGTATTTACCGCCGATCCCAGGATATGTTCAAATGCTCATAAGCTCGATGAGATCACTTATGATGAAATGCTGGAGCTTGCTTCACTCGGAGCCGGCGTGCTGCATAACAGATCTGTTGAAATGGCCAAAAAATACGGGGTACAGCTGGTAGTCCGTTCAAGTTTAAATAATACTTCAGGTACGACAGTTAAGGAGGATGCAAAAATGGAAAAAATGCTTATAAGCGGTGTTGCCTGTGATAAAAAGACGGCATGTATCGCGGTGATCGGACTTCAGGATCAGCCCGGTGTGGCTTTCAAACTTTTCAACCACCTCGCCAATCACAATATCAATGTTGATGTGATCTTACAGTCGGTAGGACGTGACGGAACAAAGGATATCAGCTTTACTGTAAATGAGGATGATGTGGATGAGGCGGTTGCCACTATGGAGAGACATCGTCAGACAAGTCTTATCTGCGACAGGATCGATGTTGACCGCAAGCTGGCAAAGGTTTCGGTCGTAGGCGCCGGTATGACCTCCAATGCAGGCGTGGCAGCAAAGATGTTCGAGGCTCTCTATGATGCCGGGATCAATATCAAGATGATCTCAACCTCCGAAATAAAGATCACTGCCCTCGTTGACCGTGAATATGTGGACGAAGCGATGCGCGCAGTACATGACAAATTCATATTAAACAACAGATAAAAGATGCCAGAACGGCCTGCATATCGCGATGTGCAGGCCTTTTTTCTTTTTTTTTCGAGGGTTTAAATTTCACTCTTGACAATTGTTATTTACCGTGATATCATCTTCAGCACATCATGATGTAAGGTTCTTTTTTGAACAATTCTTATTTTATCCTGTTCAGGATTCACTGGTTATTCCATTATTTATTTAAACTTCGGTTTTAAGGAAAGGAATATGACAATTGAATATCGGATTGACAGAGATTTTGTTTGTCATCATCATAGCGTTCTGCGTAATTAAACCGGAGAACGCCGGCAAAGCAGTTTCAGCGTTCACAGGAACACTGAAAGCTCTTAAGCAGGCGTATCGGCGGTTTTCCAATGAGGTTGGAACTATGGGTGACGATCTTTTGAGTACGACTGGTCAGTTAAATGAAGAACGGCCTCAAGCGGCCAAAACAGAAGACGATGTGCCGCTTAAGGAAGGATAGGAGGTAATTTATGCATTTGGGAGCGATAGAAGTAGTGGTAATAGCGGCAGTCATTTTCGTCCTTTTCGGATACAGAAAGCTGCCGGCGGCTATGAGAGCTTTGAAGGAAGGGATGAATGAGCTTAAAAGAGACGGAGGAGCGGATGAAACATCCACAGGATAATGACAGGATGACAGTTCGGGAGCATTTATCAGAGTTGAAGAAAAGAATCCTGACCAGTTTTATTGTATTTACGGCGTTTTTGTTTGTCTCATTGTCCGGATCAGAAAGACTTTTGAAACAGGTGATGAGCGATGCGGCGGATCTGGGATATGCGGTCATGATCGGCGCTGTACAGGATGGTTTTGTCTGGAGATTGATCCTGTCTGCCTGTATCTCTCTTTTTGCTACTCTGCCGTTGATCATCTTTAACGTCATCTGTTTTGCAGGTGCGGATAACTCCCTAAAGGCAGTGATCATAAATGTGCTGAAGGCAGGGGCAGTATCCGGGCTGATAGGCTGTGGGGCATATATCGGCAAAAGATTTCTTATTCCGGTATGTTTCCTTTTTTTAAGGACGCAGGCTGCCGGCATAGAAGGACTGAATGTTATGGTAACACTAAAGGACTTTATGCGTCTTTATCTGTGCGGGATCCTTATATCGGCGCTAACCGCGGCGATGCCGGTCTTAGTTTATCTGCTTGGGACAGCCGGACTGATCACATCCACGGGTATGAAAGAAAAACGCCCATATTTTACTGTTATTGCTTTCGTTCTTGCTGCTATGATCACACCGCCTGATGTGGTCAGTCAGATCATTGTGGGAACGATGCTTATATTATTTTATGAATCAGGCATATTGGTTTTAAAATGCTTGGAAAGGAGAAATGATAAAACATGTATATATCGATCAAAAAAAGACGCGTGATCACTGCAGTCATTGCATCAATGGTGATACTCGGGTTTACAGCGGCATTGGTAATTGACGCGTTTTCGGATACTTCCGCGGCATACAGCGCGCAGATGGGAGTAAGACAGATCGTCAGATACGATACATATAAGGCTTTGGAACCGGAGCTGGGAGAACTGCTCGTGCAGGGTGATTACGGAACGGCATCTTCCAGTCTGACAGAGGTGATCGCATCAAGTCTTACGGAACAGGGGATAGATATGCCTGCTCATAAGCTCGCGGAAATACGGGAAAGGGTCGAAAGGGAGCTGAAGATCCTGGGTGACGGCGGATATATCGTGATAGATGATGACGGCAATATTTCCGAGGAATCCAAGTCTTATATCTCAAATATGATATTCAGGATCATTTCCGGTTATCTTCCGGAAGAAGGCGATCAGACTGAACCGTATGCCGATAATTATGATTTTTCCATAACCAGTCTGGAAGCGGTTCAGGATCTGAAAAAACAGATAGGAGAGCTTGAAGATCTGATCGGGGAAAAAGCCACGGGGCTTAAGGACGCTTCAGGAATGGGCGTGGACGGCCTGTTCGTGAATAATGAAAGAACTCAGGATGAGGTCGCGGAGGAAAGCGGAACGACGGAACTTGAAAAACTCAGGGACGGACTCATGGCAGTGGAAACTATTATTGATACCATGGAACATGATCTGAACCGGCAGGCAAAGAAAATAGATTCGTCGAGTATGGAAGCACTGGCAAAGGATGAAGAGATAGCAGACGAACTGGCTGAACAGAATATAAAGCTTCTGGCGCAGTACGACAGCATAACCGGGATAGAAAAACGCATCCTGGAGATCTATCGGGAAATGGAGCAGTCAACAGGTGATCATTCCGAACGGCTGACGCTGGTTGAGGAGAATCTGAATACTGCAGTGGGCACGATCGAGGCGCTGAAGGAGCAGATGTCCGACCGGATCGATAAAGGTGAGAGTTCCCTTTTTGACGCGATTGATGAAACAACAAAGGATCTTATACGTTATAAAGCTTCCATGGAGACTGTTACAGATGATCTTAACAGGTCGATAGAGAACCTGGAAGCCAGCATGTCCGGTACGATCACCTCAAATTACGAGGAACTGCGCGAAGCATTAAAAAATTCGTATGACAACGCGTTAACAACCATGTATGCTGTTTTTTCACAGATGGACAGTACTGACCGTAAACTGGAAAACAGCATAAGTGAAACCGGAAAAATGCTTCAAAATGCACTTAATATGTCAGATGAAAGGCTCACAGGTGAAATAAGTTCTACTGACAGGAGGCTCCGTGAGGAAATAGAAACCGCAAGAAAAAAGCTGGAGGCTGACATGGCGACGGATAAGGCATCGGCGTCCCGGGCGCTTCAAAAAGCTTATGACGAACTGTTAAGCTCCATAGATGAGGGTAATAAAAACGCCAAAGAAAACCTTGACAGTACGGCGGCTCTCCTTGATTCAAAGATCGATACCGCGGATGATACCATATCACGGCTGATCAGTTCCATTCTGACAAAAGCAGGTGCCATGGATAAGGATTCACTGATGAATCTGGTCGAAACCACATGTCATGAATTATCGGGCGAGCTGAATGACTTGAAAACACTGCTGGAAGGTTTAAGAGATTCAGTGATGTCTGCCGAAGCCGGAAGCGACGCCAGCCGGGAAGCGCAGCTTAAAGTCCTGGGGGATATTGATGACCTGCTGGCTCAGATAAACACGGCAGGGAACTCGGTTGATGATTATGAGACAAAAATGCAGCAAAGGATAGAAGCCGCCGATACACAGGCTCTGCGCAGGATCAGGATGTCAGATTCGGATGAGGAGGCCAGGCAGGCTCTGATCGATGCTTCTTCGGTGCTCATAGAACTGCAGAATGCCCAAAGCGGATATGACAGGGAGCTGAGGAGCAGGATACAGGAGCTGTCGCAAAAAGCCAGACAGATCACGGCCGGTATAGGGGATCTGGGACAGATGCTCGATCTGGAAACCCAGGTCGGATCGCTGACCCGTTCGATAGACACAAATGTGGACAGTCTGAATAACACTATAGGTGAACTGGGCGAGAGGATGAATTCGGAGGTATCTGATCTGAATATGGTCATAGGCGAACTGGGAAGCAGGGTGGACGAAGAGGTAATGATCCTGACAGGTAATATCGGCGCGTTGAACGAGAGAATGAGCGAAGAGGTGTCGGGACTTACCGGAAGTATAGGAGCCCTTGACGAAAGGATGAATGCTGAAGTATCGGGACTTACCGGAAGCATCGGAGCGCTTGATGAAAGGGTCAATGCTGAAGTATCGGGACTTACCGGAAGCATCGGAGCGCTTGACGAAAGGGTCAACGCTGAAGTTAGTGGGCTTACCGGAAGTATCGGAGCGCTTGACGAAAGGGTCAACGCTGAAGTTAGTGGGCTTACCGGAAGCATCGGAGCGCTTGATGAAAGGATGAATGCGGAAGTATCGGGTCTGAATGGCAGCATCGGAGAACTCGGGGAAAGGATGAATACGGAAGTGACGGGACTGACCGGAAGTATCGGAGCTTTGGGGGAAAGGATGGATGCGGAAGTATCGGGACTTACCGGAAGCATCGGAGCGCTTGACGAA
>JAILRI010000080.1 GCA_024698555.1 Lachnospiraceae bacterium | reverse complement strand
GTTCCGGCACTACCATGGGTACATCGGGCGTCCAGCGGTGAGCGCTGTTGTTGGAAACTACGGGGATCTCTGCCTTTGCGTAGGCTTCCTCGATAGCCCTGATCTCGTCCTTGGTCATGTCTACCGCGCTGAAGCAGAAGTCAACCTTTGCTGCCACATCCGCAACATCATTGACATTCATAACTATCATGTTCTTTACTGCCTCGGGCATCGGAGTATCCATCTTCCAGCGTCCGCCGACAGCCTCTTCATATGTCTTTCCGGCGCTTCTGGGGCTGGCAGCCACTGCTCCGACCTCAAACCACGGGTGATCCTCCAGAAGCTGGATGAACCTCTGTCCTACCATTCCCGTTGCGCCAAGTATTCCTGCCTTCAATTTTGCCATGATGTTCTTACCTTCCTCTCTGTCTTTCTGTCGCGTACAAATGTCCGTGTCATGTAGTATGTTGGTTATGATACACCATTTGTTTTCAAAATGCAAGCACTTTTTTCAAAAGAATCAAGCTTTTGAAACATCTCTTCAAATGAACAGCACAGATTGATATCCCGGCGCAGTCCGGCGGAATGCGGAAAGCCCTGTGTATACCAGCCGATATGCTTGCGCAGCTCTCTTACCGCGGTATATTCTCCCTTGTCGGCTTTAAGCAGCGCCGCATGGCGCCTTATCATATCAAGCACTTCGCCAAAATCGGGCTTACTGCACGTGAAGCCGTCACCGCCTTTTTGCAGGTACTCTTTGATCTGCGCGAATATCCAGGGGTTGCCCTGCGCAGCCCGCGCTATCATGATTGCGTCGCAGCCTGTTTCGTCAAACATGCGTCCGGCCTTTTGGGGTGTGTCTATATCCCCGTTTCCTATTACAGGTATCGAAACGGCTTCCTTGACCGCCCTTATCACGCTCCAGTCGGCGCTGCCGCTGTAATACTGTTCTCTGGTCCTTGCGTGTACCGCGACTGCCGCCGCGCCTGCCTGTTCCAGCCTTTTTGCCACTTCGGGGGCGTTTATGGCGTCCGGGGTAAAGCCACTGCGTATTTTCACCGTTACGGGCAGGTTGAAGCGCTGCGCCGCCTTTACCACAGCTTCGGTTACGGCTGCGGCCTTTACGGGGTCCTTCATGAGCGCTGAACCCTCGCCGTTGTTCACTACCTTGGGCACAGGACAGCCCATATTTATATCGATATAGTCAAAATGAAAAGGAGCCAGCAGTTCCACGGCCTCGGCCATGATCTCAGGTTCGCTCCCGAAAAGCTGTACTCCCACAGGTCTTTCAAACTCATCCGACTTAAGGAGTGCTGCGGTATTCTTCGAATGAAAATGCAGTCCTTTCGCGCTCACCATTTCTGTGCAGACCACATCAGCTCCCTGCTCCCTGCACAAGTGCCGGAACGCATAGTCGGTCACTCCGGCCATCGGCCCCAGAAAAAGAGGGCCTGTTTCCAAATTTCCTATTTTTATACTATCGCTCATTTATTCCTTCTGTAGATCCTCATCAGCCCCTTCATCGTGAGCTTTCTGTCATATATGTCTATCATCTGCGTGGCATCGGCGATGATGCGTCCGAGACCGCCTGTTGCGATGACCTTCATGGATGTGAGCCCTGCTTCTTCCTTCACCCTGCGTATGATGTACTCGGTCTGTCCGACGCAGCCGTAAAGAAGCCCCGCCTGCATGCTGGAAATGGTGTCGTTCGCAAGAATGCTGTCCGGGAGGCTCAGCTCTATCTCGGGAAGCTTTGCAGTGTCGTTCCATAAGGCATTGGCCGCTATGCGTATGCCCGGACATGTAAGGCCGTAGCGGAATGTTCCGTCCTCTTCGAGCAGATCATAGGTAATTGCCGTGCCAAAATCGATCACCATAGCCGGTCCGCCGTAGATATCGTGAACCGCGACCAGATCGACCACTCTGTCCGCGCCTACTTCCTTGGGATTCGCCAGTTTGACCTTGATCCCGGTCTTAAGCCCCGGTCCCACCTGCATCGGCTGTTTCCCGATGATACGGCTGACAGCTTCCGACAGGGCATTATTGATCCCGGGAACCACGCTTGATATGATCGCGTCCTCGAGCTCGCTCCCTTTTATGTTCTTCGTACCCATCAGGTTTGATATCCATACAAAAAATTCGTCCGAAGTACGGGCGACCTGAGTGGTCAGCGAGTAGAACACCTTCTCCTCGTCACCGTCATATACCGCGAAATTGATATTCGTGTTGCCAACGTCTATTGTAAGGATCATACTAATTCTCCAATTCTAGCTTCTCTCCGAGTATAAACACCCGGTAATACAGTTCGAGCGCCTCAAAAAACTCCGTACGCGAATTACGAAGCTGCTTTACGAGCAGCCCCGCGCCTATTTCATCGTAGAGAAGGTCGCCCTCGTCGCAGCCGGTCTCTATCTCGAGCTCACCATCCTCATTGTATGAAAACGTGATAGTGCCGCCCACCTCTTCGGTGAACAGCACACACATGATCTTGAGCTCTTCCTTAACCTTCGCCGGAAGCTTTTCAAAACGCTTGTCAAGATAATATTTTTGATTGTAGGAATTGCTTCCGCACAGAACCATCGGAATACCTCATTTATATTTTCATCAGATCACATCGCCCATCGAGTACATCCCGGCGGGTTTACCGGCCAGATACAGTGCTGCGGTCACTGCGCCCTTTGCAAATACGGCGCGCGAATACGCGCTGTGCCTAAGTTCTATGACCTCATCAAGCCCCGCGAAAATGATCTCGTGGTCGCCTACTATCGAACCGCCTCTTACCGCTGAGATCCCGATCTCATTCTTCGGGCGTTTCTCACGGCGGGTGGAACGGTCATAGACATATTCATACCTGTTATCCATCTCGTTATTGATCGCATCTGCCAGCAGAAGCGCCGTTCCCGAAGGCGCGTCCAGCTTCCTGTTATGATGGCGCTCCACGATCTCGATATCGTAGCCCTCGTCAGCCAGCACCTTTGCGGCAGCCTTCGCGAGCTTCGCAAGCGTATTGATACCCAGCGACATATTGGCGGAGCGCAGCAGCGCGGTCTTTTTGGAAGCCGCCTCTATTGCTTCAAGCTGTTCTTTTGAATACCCCGTAGCGCAGAGCACCGCGGCGATGCCCTTTGAGGTTATGTACGGAAGTATCGAGTCGAGAGCCTGCGGCGCGGAAAAGTCGATCAGCGCGTCAGCCTCAACATCGCATGCCGTAATATCCGTAAATACGGGA
>JAILRI010000027.1 GCA_024698555.1 Lachnospiraceae bacterium | reverse complement strand
GGTGTGGATTTGAGATTTGAATAGAAAAAGGGCATCGCATCAGATGATTAATCATTTAGTGCGACAGCCCCATAGGCGTGATACATCAGTTTGTAATTGACAAAAAGCGAGCCGCCGCTTCTCACTCCGCCTTGCTCCACTCGTTGCCGAAGGCGATCTGGGCGAAGTTATACAGACCTAAGTACCATATATTGAAATCGTGGCCGCCGGCCTTTTCCTGCCACATGAAATTCTCATCCTCCACGAAGATGTCGCAGATATGGGGCAGATTTTTGGCCGCCGCGGAAGAGCTGCCGTAAGCGATATCGTCCTGCTTACCGCAGATATTGTAGAAGAAATCCACTTTGTATTCCGATGCTTCGACAAAGGTCTTGACGCGGGCAGCCGAGTAGGATGTCGGAGCCGCCGAAAATGCGCCGAACCAGCTGAACAGATCAAGGCATTCGCAGATGCCGATGTTTATAGTCTGCATTCCGCCCATAGACAGCCCCGCCATGGCACGGTGAGTGCGGGAGGCGGTCATATCGTATCCATTTTCATCATAGTCGGCATAGGTCGAATAATGGCTCTCCATGTAGGGGATCAGGTCGTTGCGTAGTTCATAGCCAAACTTATAAAAAAGATCGTTGCCCGTTACGCCTGATAAAGCCATGGCGCGGCCGTTGGGAGTAACTACGATGAAGGGCTCCACGTCGCCATCCGCAAACAGATGATCCAGGATCCTCTTGACCCTGGAGCCGGCGGTATTATTGAGTCCCCACTCGTTCTCGCTGCCTCCGATCCCGTGGCACAGATAGAGCACATTATACTTTTTACTCTCATCATAACCGTACGGCAGATACACATACGCCTTCTTTTCCACATCGGGCCCGTCGCCTAAGTAATCCTTCGCCATATATGTGATCGGTTCGATAGTTCCGCCATGCTCACTTACAGAAAGATTATATTTGCTCGGAATAAGCAATCCGACCTGCGCATGAGGCTCGGGGGTCGGCGTTGCCGTGGACTCGGGCGTAGGTGTAGCGGTAGGTTTGGGAGTGGGTGTGGCCGTAGGAACAGGAGTTGCGGTAGGCTCCGGTGTAGGCGTGGCGACCGGCGTCAGCGCGGCTGTCACCTGCAACCCCTCTCCCGTCCTGTCCGTAATATTGCTCACATTCTTTGCCCCGCAGGCCGTGAACGTAAGGCTCAGGCAGCATATCATTATCAGCGCAGTCAATCTTTTCATGACTTTTCCTCTTTCTTAAGAACTGTCGGTAAAACCCCTTGCAGGCTTTATTCCGCGGCAATTTCTCAACACGTTTTCCTTAATTATAGTACTAATATTGTCAAATACAAGCCTTTTTTGGGGTTGTTCCTTATTTTATGCGATAATCAAAAGTGGCGGCACCACTCTACGCTCCAACCCGTCGGCGGTAAGCAACGGAAGCAATCATCACTCGACCACCCTGTTCCTGATGACCGCAAATTGAAAAACTCCAAATGTGGTCACTCGACTACCCTATTTCCTATGACCGCAAATCAAAAAAATTTAAATGCGGTCACACACCGGATTAATTATATACAAAAAAAGGGGCATTTTCACAGAACATACACATTTATATCACTTGTTCCACAAAATTCTCTTTTATTCTTACTAAAGTACGATAGCTGTTCAGAATCCCCTCTTTGCGCTGAGAACCGTCAAGCCGGTTCCTGCCGTAAGTCGAAAAGTGACTGTCAGATATGTCTATCCGGCAGTGGGTTCTGAAAAGTTACCAGATGCGCAGAAAGGAGGACGCAGGATGGAACAGGACAAACACTACCGGCACGAGTTGAAATTCGTCATTCCTTACGGCGATTATCTGGCCATCAGGTCACGGATAAAGTCCCTGATGCAGACAGATCCTCACGTGTCGGCTGACGGAACCTACCGGATCAGGAGCATTTATTTTGACAATGCCGACGACAAGGCTCTCCGGGAGAAGACCGACGGAGCCGCAAAGCGTGAGAAATTCCGCATCCGTTATTACAATGATGACTTTTCCTTTATCACTTTGGAAAAGAAAATGAAGATTGACGATCTATGTCTTAAATGCGACGGGCGTATCACCGAAGACGAGTGCAGAAAGCTGCTGGATGGCGATCTCGAATGGATGAAGACCCACCCGGATGGGCTCGTACAGGAGCTGTATGCCAAGATGGTATATCAGAGGCTGGCTCCGCGGGTACTGGTTTCATACTTAAGAGAACCCTACATTTATCCGGCAGGCAATGTTCGGATCACTTTTGATTCCCAGATCAGGACCAGTCTGTACAGCCGCGATTTTCTCACCGGGACGGTGAAAGACATCAGCGCTACCGACACCCCGCAGGATATGCTGCTCGAAGTAAAATATGACGCTTTCCTGCCCGGAGTCATACAGGATATGATACAGACGCGGGCCATCAGACAGCAGACATTTTCAAAATACGGAGCGTGCCGAAGATACGGGTGATAAAAAGGAGAAAAGAAATGACTTTCAGCGATATTTTCAAATCAAGCTTTCTGGAGAGCGTTACGGAGTTCTCCGCGGTCGACACAGCTATAGGCATGGTATTCGCCCTGGTGGTCGGACTGTTCATATTTTTGATCTATAAGAAAACCTTCAGTGGGATCATGTATTCCACAGGATTTGCAATGTCACTTATCGGACTGGCTCTCGTCACCACTCTCGTCATCATGGCAGTTACCTCGAACGTGGTTCTGTCCCTCGGTATGGTAGGTGCTCTGTCCATCGTCAGATTCCGTTCCGCGATCAAGGAACCCATGGAAATAGTGTTCCTGTTCTGGTCATTGGCGGCAGGCATAGTGATCGGCGCCGGCATGATACCCCTGGCTGTCATCGGTTCCGTCATCATCGGCGTTATCTTCCTGTTATTTGCCAATACGAAGTTCCAAAAAGGCGCGCCTTACATCCTGATAGTAAACTGTGCCGATGAGAAGGCCGAAAACAGCGTACTGGACATCCTGGGCGCATCAGTTGACAAATATATCGTAAAATCAAAGACCGTTACTGATGCAGGTATCGAAATGACCGCCGAAATACGTATCAAGGACGCGGCAACCTCTTTCGTAAACCGCATCAAGCAGGCCGGCGGCGTATCCGGCGCGACACTCGTAACCTATAACGGAGAATACGCCGGCTGATAGTTACCGCCCCCGAACATTCGCAAAAAATGACTTCTTTGCATGACGTGATAGTCATTTTTTGCGACTTGCGACAGGAACCGGCTTGCCGGTTCTCGATGCGAGGTGGGGTTCTGAATAGTTACTAAATAAGGAGAAACCAGCAATGATCACAAACAAACACATTTCAAAGATAGTCGCGGCCGTTACGGCGCTGGCGGTCGCAGCCTGCTTTCTGTCCATTATTTTTTCCGACAGGCTGTCCGAGGCTTTCGGCGGAACCGGTGTAAATATGGAATATGAATCCAGACTGTTCGATACTGACGAGATCATCAGCGTCAATATCATCATGGATCAGGATGACTGGGATAAAATGCTGGCCAACGCGACTTCAGAGGAGTATTATGCCTGCAATGTGGTGATCAACGGCGAAACCTTCAGAAATGTCGGGATCCGTCCAAAGGGCAACACCAGTCTCTCCTCCATCGCCATGAATCCTGACAGCGACCGTTACAGCCTGAAGCTGGAATTCGGGCATTTTGTGGAAGGACAGACCTGTCACGGGCTGGATAAGCTGATACTGAACAACAATTACGCTGATGCCACCAACATGAAGGAAGCGATCATTTACGACATGTTCCAATATTTAGGAGCAGAAGCATCGCTGTACAATTACGCCAGTGTCAGTGTAAACGGCGAATATTACGGTGTATATCTGGCTTTGGAGGCGGTGGAGCAAAGCTTCATGCTTCGCAATTTCGGTACTCAGGACGGTGAGCTGTATAAGCCCGACAGTATGGAAATGGGCGGCGGCAATAAAGACGGCGATACCGCAAAACCTTCAGGCGACAGTAACGGCTTCGGCAATTTTGATCCGTCCAATATGCCCGCAAGGGATGATACGGAAAAAGAGGATAAAACCGGAAGCAGCAGCGGGGAGCGCACCAGTCGCCCGGATGTTGGAGGCGGCTTTGGAGGCGGCTTCTCGCGTGGCGGAGGCGGCTCCAACTTAAACTATACGGATGACGAGCTGGACAGCTACTCCACCATATGGAACAGCGCGCTTACGGGAACCTCCAAGGCAGACCGGCGCAGAGTCGTCACCGCCCTGAAGAACATCAGCGAAGGCAACGACCTTGAAACCTACCTGGACGTAGATAATGTGTTAAAATACATGGCAGTCCATACCTTCTCGGTAAACATGGACAGTCTCTCAGGCAATATGTCGCATAATTATTACCTGTACGAGTACAAGGGACAGCTGAATATCCTTCCCTGGGACTATAACCTGTGTCTGGGCGGTATGTCCATGGGTTCGTCAGGCAACGCCTCCGAAACCATCAACGACGCTATAGATACGCCCTTTTCAGCAACACATTTCTTCGACGCGCTGCTTGAAAATGAGGAATATCTCGCCAGATATCATGAATACCTGCAGCAGCTGGTAGATGAGTATGTGAACGGCGGACGCTTTGAAGAAGTATATAACCGCATCAGAACGCAGATAGACAGTCTGGTGGAAACCGACCCTACCGCATTTTACAAATACGATGAGTATGATGCCGCAGCCAAAATGCTGTATCAGACCATAATGCTGCGTGCTGAAAGTATCCGCGGACAGCTGGCCGGAACCATACCCTCCACAGATGAGGGTCAGCGGAAGGACTCTTCTACGCTTGTAGATTCCTCCTCCATCGATCTTAAAGTTATGGGCGAGTTCAACATGGGTGGTAACTTCGGAAGCTTTAAGGTCAGAGGCGATAAAAATAAACGCGGCCGCTCTGATTCCGATTCCGAGAGCACCTCTGAGAGTGAAAATAACCCGGCAAACAATGATTCCGAAGGAGCCGGGGATGCTTCAGAACCATCCGACACTTCGGATGAATCCGGATTCCCGAACTTTCCGGGTTCATCC
>JAILRI010000073.1 GCA_024698555.1 Lachnospiraceae bacterium | reverse complement strand
TACGGGGCAGTGGATAATGTTGGTCTTGTCAAGACGATACTCGATCTTACCTGCTTTAATATCGGCTATAGCCTTGGCTACATCCATGGTAACCGTTCCTGCCTTGGGGTTGGGCATGAGTCCCTTAGGACCGAGCACTTTACCAAGACGGCCAACCACGCCCATCATGTCGGGAGTAGCAACTACTACGTCAAACTCGAGCCAGCCTTCGTTCTGGATCTTAGGAATCAGCTCGTCGCCGCCTACATAATCAGCACCGGCATTCTCAGCCTCCGCAACCTTGTCGCCCTTGGCAAATACAAGCACGCGAACAGTCTTACCTGTTCCGTGAGGGAGAACAACGGCACCACGAACCTGCTGATCAGCGTGACGTCCGTCAACGCCCAGTCTGAAATGTGCCTCGATAGTCTCGTCAAATTTGGCTGTGGATGTCTTCTTTACCAGACTGCAGGCTGCATCCACATCATAGAGCTGCGTCTTGTCAATAAGCTTTGCAGCCTCGTTATATTTTTTTCCTCTTTTCATTAATGACCTCCTCGTGGTAATAGCGGATCTGACTGTGATCCTTCCACTTATTCTGTTTTTTCGCTTAATCCTCTACAACGATACCCATGGAACGGGCGGTGCCTGCTATCATGCTGGTAGCGGCTTCAATGCTGCCCGCATTGAGATCGGGCATCTTAAGCTGTGCAATCTTCTCTACCTCAGACCTCTTGATGGTAGCGACCTTCTGCTTGTTCGGAACACCTGAAGCAGTCTTGAGATTGCATGCTTTTTTCAAAAGGACTGCTGCGGGAGGCGTCTTTGTAATGAAGCTGAAGCTCCTGTCAGCATAAACCGTGATAACAACAGGGATGATAAGATCACCCTGATCTGCAGTCCTTGCGTTGAATTCCTTGGTAAACTGTACGATGTTCACACCATGCTGTCCGAGTGCGGGACCAACGGGAGGAGCAGGTGTAGCCTTTCCGGCGGGAATCTGTAACTTGATATAACCTGTAACTTTCTTAGCCATTGTAATATCCTCTTTTCATTCGTTTCAATCTTTAGTAGTGCTGCCTGACTTAAGGCTTTCAGCTGTTCGCGCTGACATCCGTAAGCCCAAGCTCGACAGGTGTCTCCCTGCCAAACATTTCGATACTGATCGTAACAGTCTGCTCCGCTAAATTGATATCCTTTACGACGCCCTGCTGATCCTTATAGCCGTTGTCCGCAACTACCGTCACCAGATCGCCGACTTCAAAATCAACATCAACCTCTGTTTCATCACTTTCAAACAGCAGGAGATCCTGCGGTGAAAGCGGAACCGGCTTTGATCCGGGTCCGACAAACCCCGTAACGCCTCTGGTATTACGTACAACATACCAGGTTTCCTCGTTCATGATCATATGAACCATGACATATCCGGGAAAACGCTTGCGTTTTGTAGGCTTGCGCTTGCCGTTCCTGATCTCTTCCACGTCCTGCAACGGAACCTTTACGTCAAGTATCTGGTCTTGAAGCCCTCTGTTTTCAATTGTTTTCCTAATGTCGTCCATAACCTTGTTCTCATAACCGGAATAGGTGTGAACAACATACCAATTAGCTTCTGCCATTATAAGTCCTTTCCAATACGTAGTTATCAGATGATTATCTTATCGAGACCAAGCTTGATAGCCGCGTCGAGCAATGCTATTACGCCTCCCAGTACTACTGAGATAACGATGACTGCCGCTGTCTCCTTCACCAGAACCATTTTACTCGGCCAGGTGATCTTACGCCATTCTGACTTCACACCCTTGAAAAAGCTTTTTTTAGCAACGGGCTTCGACTCTGTCTGTTTTGTTTCTGCCATACTTTCAAGCCTCCCGATTACTTCGTTTCCCTATGCAGAGTGTGAGTCTTGCAGAATCTGCAGTACTTCTTGATTTCCATTCTGTCAGGATGATTCTTTTTCTCTTTCGTCGTGTTGTAGTTACGCTGCTTGCACTCGGTGCATGCCAATGTAATGTTTACCCGCACAACTTCCACCTCTCTTTCCTATACTCACGGGCAATGTGGTAGGTTGCCCGCGGCAAATATAAAAACACACAAAAATAACGCTGAAAACGTCAGCCCTAATAATGTATCACATAAAAATCCAAGCGTCAAGCATAATTTTTTGTGATTTTTACGTTATTGACCTTTACATTCTGCAGAGATATAGTATTATTATACTTGTGATTGGGGTATACGCAAAATCCGACCACCACATGTGGTGTTTTTTAAAGAAAGTCCGGTTGATATAAATGAAACGTTTTCTTCTTATTTTTATTGCATTGTGCATGATTGTCACATGCTTCCCTTCCCATACGGCTTACGGCGCGGGAAAGGGAGGCTCTTTAGCATCTTCACACTTCCCCGGCGAAGATCTCGAGATCACCGAAGGCTGGGAAATATTCAAAGAATCCGCGAAGCCGCACCATCCCGTCATAGTAGCGGTCATCGATACAGGGATTGATGTGAACCATCCTGATCTTGCTTCCCATATATGGACAAATAAAGCCGAGATTCCCGATAACGGGATCGATGATGACGGCAACGGATATATAGACGACATTTACGGCTGGGATTTTTACAATGACGACAATACAGTATACGACTGTGAATATACTGAAAATGGCGAATATCATTCCCTCGCCTCGGACTGTGACGATCATGGGACTCATGTAGCCGGCATTATCGCAGCGGAGGGAACAGGATCTGACGATATACTTATAAGCGGTCTGGCCGGTGTCGGAGAAGTCAGCATCATGACTCTCAAGATACATGGAGGCAAAAACCGTAAAGGCAAGCTTTCGGACGCTATAAAGGCTATCAAATACGCTGAAGCCATGGGCGCCTCCGTGTGCAACATCAGCTGGGGAACTTACACCTGTTCCGATGCCCTGGCGAGCGCCATCGAACACTCCCGTATGCTGTTTGTATGTGCCGCCGGCAATGACGGTACGGACAATGATGATCATCCGATCTATCCGGCAAGCTTCGGCTTCCCGAACATCATCAGCACAGGTTTTACGGATCATGACTGTGAACTCACCTACAGCTCCAATTACGGAAAAAATACAGTTGATATCATGGTTCCCAGCACCGATATCATGAGTACCGTAGTCGGAGGCTACGGATGCATGGGCGGTTCATCGATGGCGGCAGCTCATGTGAGCGCCATAGCGGCACTCATTTATGCCGGATCGGATCATACCTGGGCAGCTTCCGTCAAAGAAGTGATCATGAACAGCATCAACACCCGGGAGTATCTGGATCTGTTTTCTGTCAGCGGCGGCATTCCAAGCCTGAAAAAAGCGCTCACCGATCCCGCCGGAACCGGATCGGACTTCTTGCCTCCGACCCTCGAGCTCAATATAGGTTATGATGAAAATGGCATTTCGCTGTCCTTTGTCCCCAGGGACGAAGGCGGCTCCGGAGTCTGCCGCATCAATTATC
>JAILRI010000044.1 GCA_024698555.1 Lachnospiraceae bacterium | reverse complement strand
TATCCCGATAGCACACGCCTGAAAGCCTCGCCGTAGCCCGCTACGTCTGCGTTTTCAGACATGTACTCTCGGGCAAGCATTCGGCGCATTAGTCCAGTTATTTCGCGATCGATGTACTAGACAGCCTTGCAGATGCGTCACAAGAAATAGTTTTGGCAGATTTCTCGTGCGCTGCCTTGCATAAAACACTCGGCAAGAGGAATTAGTATGAAAATGAACGGATTTAAAGATATACGGTATATAATTGCCGCTTTGGCAGCAGTGCTCGTGCTGCTGCTTATATGCAGTGCTTACGGCAAAGACAGCGCGACAACCGCAGGTGTACTGGCGGCCGAAACCACGCCCGTGGCTTCCGGTGGAGCTGTTACGCTGTCGCCCACCCCATCTCCTACGGTGACTCCCACGCCTACTCCCATGCCGGACGAACCCTCGGCGGGGGCGCATCTTACCTCGATATACGCGTATTATACCGGCGGAACGGTCATAGTAGGCGAGGAATTTGACGAAACCCTGCTGGAAATAAGCGCGTATTATGATGACGGCTTTGCGGGCAGAGTCACCGAAGGATACGAGCTGGCGAGCAAGCTGGTGGAGAAAGAGGGCGCCAACAAGTTTGTCGTGATATATGAGGGCGTAACGGCCAATTTCAATGTTAACGGCAAGAGTATCAAATCCATCAGCGCGGCCTCATCGCGCAGGAGCATTTCTGTTGGAAACGGGCTCGACGAGAGGGATCTGACTGTTTCGGTCTCCTTCAGCAACGGGACTGCGGCGCAGATCACCAAGGACTATACCATTTCACCGAAGGTATTTACCGAAACAGGCAATCAGCAGGTGACTATATCGTATAAAAATGTAAGTACCGAGATAGCGGTCTTCGTTCAGGAAGCCAAGGAAGTAAAGACGCTCAGTATCGCCTATGACACATCAAAGGGCGCGTATACCAAGATGGCGATAGACCGCAGCCTGATCACAGTGACTGCGGTCTATACCAACAGCACTTCCGAAAGGATCACGACATATGAGCTTGATCCGGAGAAGTTTTCGGCATCGGGAACTCAGAAGCTTACCGCGACCTATGGCGGAAAGAGCGCTTCCATCCAGCTTAATGTGCTGGATCTGGCTATAGCCTCTATCCGCGCCGAGTACAAGGGCGGTGACGTGTACGTGGGCATGGAATATGACCCCCGCGACCTGCATGTGTACGCAAAGTATAATTCGGGACTGGAAGAGGAGACCGAGGAATATAAGGTCTATGACATGACTATCCACTACATCGGCACCAATACGGTCAGGATCTATCTGGGCGATTACAAGACCTCGGTAGTCATCATGGGCAAAGAAATGCAGGAACCGGATTTTAACTATGTATCCACCGCGGAAGTGACCAGCAACGGGTATGATGTCAGTATTGATACGGCCATACCGCCCGTGCTAGATGAGGATACGACCGTGCTCACGGCCATATCCAAGGTCAAGCTGAAACACCTTTACCGCAGGCTCGGAACCGAGACAAAGACGTATCTTGGGTTCAAATACGGCTTCGTCAATAATGATAACGAGCGTTTCCTTCCCCTGACGGTGAGGATCACCCTTCCGGATGAGTTTGAGCCGGAGTACACAGAGCTTTATTATTCTCCGAACAATAAAACCATCCTGGGCTGCATGAATAAGATGGGAGTTGACGATAACACCCTGGAGATAACGATCTTCAAGGCCGGAACTTATATGCTGGTCTACGATCCTGCGGCATATACGGAGGAATCCGAAGAAGAGGGTGAGGAAAGCGGGGAAGGCGAAGAAAGCGGGGAAGCTTCCGAAAATAGCGATTAACCACAGCCAAAGCCTGCGAATATAGCGGCGTTGCAGATAACACAGAAGAAAGACAGAAGAAAATTAATTTTTATGTTGACAACGCCTCAACAAGGTGGTATGATACTAAAGTCCGTTGAAGAACGGACAGTAAAATGTGCGGAGTTGCTGGAATTGGCAGACAGGCATGACTAAGGATCATGTGTCAATAGACGTGAGAGTTCAAGTCTCTTACTCCGCAGTGGTCAAGGGCTCGGAAGGTCTGAGAAATCAGATTTTCCGGGCTCTCTGTTTTGTAAGATAAATGATGTTGGAAGGGTTCCCGGGGGTTCCCTCCTCCTGCTCTTTTTCATACTGCTCGTCGAGCATTTTGCCGACATAATCCAGATAGTTCTTCTGCTCGTAGCTGTAAAACAGCAGATTTGTCTGGACCGAATGTCCAAGCATCGCTGCCCTGTCAGCTGCAGAGATCCCCATCGGGAGCAGTACGTTTGAGTTGAGGGACATCCTCAGCGCATGGTTATTGGTGACTTTGAAGCCTTTCGACTGACATATCCTTCTTAAGAACGTGTGATAGGCATCGGTCTTGATCCATTCACCATCTTCATTACAAAAGATGAATTCCGATCTGATGCCAAGTTCATCCTGGAGATCCTTTATCTCCTTCAAAAGCTCGGCTATCTTCCTTGTCAGAGGAAATTCTCTTCCGCTTTGGGCTTTCTTGTATCGCAGGATTTCAGATACTGCTGGTTCTTGATCTGTTCAACAGGATTTTCCGAGATGATCCTGTGCTTGAATGCATACGTGAAAATCTGATTCAATATTCCCTTGTAGGCAAAGAATACGGATTTCTTAGGATGTTCCCTGTTGACCCACTCCTGCGTATACATCTTCAGATCGATCTCGGTGATCT
>JAILRI010000017.1 GCA_024698555.1 Lachnospiraceae bacterium | reverse complement strand
ATTCCCATATAATCCTGTCTTTATTTGCTATGTTTTGTCAATATTTATTTCTCACTTTGCAGGTATGCTACGATCGGTTCGATGTATTTGATATCGGAAATATCATAGGAAGCAGAGATCCTGTTGACCATCTCCTTTTCGTCATCTGTGGCATCTTTCTTTTTCTTAAGCGCACCAACGAACATCTTCATTGCCAGTCTGGAAGCAGCGCTCATCTTCTCGTAGGCAAATCCGCCCTGACAGTAAAATGCTTTGATATAGGTTCTCTGTTCATCCGTGAGCACCTGATGAAGCCATCTGGCAACATCAGGATTGTCATTCGGGCTTCCGCCGACACAGAAGATCGCAAGGCGCTTATTCTTCCAGGAAACGGCCTTCTCAAGGAACCACTTTACCTTGACCAGATTTCCGGCCATGGCCCATCCGCCGTAAACGATCGCTTCATAGGATGCAAAGAAGGCTTCATTCTTCTTCTTGGCCTCCTTAAGGTCGAGCAGGTCTGCGCCTGTTCTTTCTGCGATCCATGTAGCATACTGTTTCGTAAATCCTGTTTGTGATGTGTAAATGATCAGTTTTTTCATAATTCACTCAGATTCCTTTCCATTTTCATGATCGTTGCGATCGTTGTCATCAGATCGTTGTCACTGACGCCGTGAAAGATGCGTCCGATGATATGCGCACTCTGCATGCCGTTATTATCATTCTCTTCCAAAAACGTTCTTGCGACGTCCGTTACAATGATCCGCTGCTTTCTTTTGTCCTTTTCATCCGGCAGCATGGATATAAAGCGCTTCTTTTCCAGTTTTAAAAGGATCTGCTTCACATTCTGGTGAGAACTTCCCATGATATCAGAGAGTTCATTGATGGTCGGTGCCTCTTTGCAGAGATTGATGCAGATGATCGCAAAGAACTGCTTCCACGTGATCTCCCCGAAAAAAGCATCCGCGGCTGCCTGGTACCGGTTGTCAAACGCACTGAGAAGGCCCAGCAGAAAGGCCTCAGGCGGCATATCGCCGAATTCCACGTTATTCATGTTCATTTCTTTATCATAGTTCATTTCCACTCCTCCGGTCCTTCGTTCCTTAGCGCATACAAAAATAGGTAATATATTACACTTCCAATAATGTAATACATTACCTATTTATTGTCAATACCATATTTACCGTTCTGCCATTACCCTTTTCATGATCGTACAAAGCGGCTTGAAGAGCAACAGGCACAGAATGAAATTGCTCACGCAGTGGATGATGTCATACGGGATCCCTGCGACCCACCAGGTCAGAGCCATACTCCATCCCCCTATGAACAGATAGGGGATCGAGCAGAACATCCCGAAAAATAACCCGAAGAATCCGGACAAGATACAATAAAACACATAACCGGCCTTATGCTTGCCTGCAAATAGTACAGACACGATCAGCAGCGGCCATATGTACAGATACATAACAGACCATACATTAACCCCCTTGAGTATACATTCGATCACCGTGAATCCGATCGCGATCAGAAATGTCTTCCTGCCGTAGAAGATCGTGTAAACGATAAACAGGAGCGTTACGACTTCAATATTGGGCAGCAGATCAAGCGCGAGCTTGGATACTTCCAATATGGCAAGGGACATTCCCAGAAATGCAACATCTTTTACCGATATTTTGGAATTACTCATAGCTCTCCAGTTTAAGATCATATGCATCCCCGTCGTTCACAGGCTGCGCATCCGCGCCGTACTGCCCGTATTCACCGTTCACATAGATCGCCCAATAGGTTTTCTTCGCATCATCGGCTTTGATGCCGTTTACGGATGTGATATACGTTCCGTAATCGCCGGTAGAACTCTCATAGTCAAAATCACCCGTATCCTTCAGTTCATCCAGTAAACCGGACAGATACGCGGCGTCGGTCTTGCCCGCATACGGAATGCTTTTGTTCCCATCCGACACTTCCAACGTATATTCCTTTTGGCCCGTCGTTTCAGGCTTTGCCGAAAACCGGTTATGGATTAAGGCAAAGCAGATGATGCATGCAATGATCGCAGCGATTCCGATGATATAGGAGCGTTTCTTATTCATGATAAACCTCTATTCCTCCTTCTTGTATTATGCACTGATACCGGTTAAGATCGACCTTTCCGTCGATAACCTTGATCCCTTCCGCTTCCAACAGCTTTGCCTGAGCGCCGGGTCCCCCGAAGGCAAATTCGCCTGCCAGTTCCCCTTTTGCATTCACGACACGAAAGCATGGAATATTGTCGGGATCGGGGTTCTTGTGGAGTGCATTGCCGACCGCTCTGGCCATCTTCTTATCTCCGGCAAGCGCGGCGACCTGCGCATAGGTCGCGACATGACCGTACGGGATCTTCTTTACTGCCTCATAGATCCTCTTCGTAGGGCAATCGCTAACCAGGTCATAGCTTTCTGCGATCATCAGACGGATGTCCTTATCGGGAATGCTTCCGTCAAGTATGACCGTATTCCAGTGTTCCTTATTCTGATGAAATCCCGGAATGACGGACCGGTAAAGATCGCGCCAAAAGAACGCCTTTTGCGGATCGACTTTTACATTCAGATTGATATACCCGTCTCTTTCATAGGTCCACAGAAACGCTTTCTGATTCCCATGATACCTTACCAGCTGCCAGTTTTGGTCATGAAACGGGGCATCCTGATAAGTATCCGGAAAGGAAAGTCCGTATTGCAATGCTTCTTCTCTTGTTCTCATTTTTTTATCGTTCATCCTGTCTGATCGTTTCGTTCCGCTGCCGCTCAAGGAAGCGGACACAAAAATCCCGCATAAGGAAACTTATACAGCATAACTTCATTTTCAAACACTTCGACCCTGGAGCCTGCTGCCGAATCTGTGCATAAGCCAATGGGCAAACTTCAGATTCGCCATCATCAATAGTATCGCACCGGCGATGAGCATAACCGTCGTCAGGCTAAAAACCAAATATTTCGTGCAGTTTATCAAAATGATCACACTGATTGGCAAACAGATCAGACTTGTGATCAAGGATGGAATATACTTTTTTAAGCAGATACTCATCACGATATGCACAACAAAATGGACTGTAAGAGAAAGCAGCAAGCCAAACCACAGCGCATTTAGCACATCGGCTTCAAAATAATATGCCAGAAGGCTGATCCCGAAAAACGGGATGAACTCTTCATATACCGCCAATGCCATTCCCGCAGTATGAAACCCCTGATATGCTTTCGTGATCTTCGGAAATCTCTCAAACAGCTCCGGATTGTTTCTGAAAAACCATCCGAATCCTATGATCTCCTCCATATCATGGAAGATAAACAGGATCGGTAACAATAACAGATATTCTCGCATTTATTTTCCCATCCTATTGACAGTATGGTAACGGTATCCTTCTCCGGATAAAAAGCCAGGCCATAGAATTCAAAGCGCATTCTTCGGACAGTTTTTCACGCATTCCATACACAGGATACACTCCGTTCCATTCTCGCGCTTTCTCGAATTATCCGTCACATCCACATTCATCGGGCATACCCGCTTGCACTTACCGCAGGATATGCATTTTTCCTCATCACACTTGATCCGTATCAGTGAAAAATAGCTCATCGGCTTTAAGAATACCGTGATCGGGCAAATGTATTTACAGAAAGCTCTGTTATCCTTAAAAGCAAACGCCAGCGCGATACCGGTTGCGTAATACACGATATTTCCGACGATAAACGCCAGGAACATGATCCGCTCGATATTTCCGACTTTTGCAAGAAATAAGGCCACAACAAAGAGCAATGATGCTGCAAAAGTGACATACCGGATCCAACCCGGTTTTCGCCTTGGCTCCGCCGGCTCTTTATACGGAAGAAAATCCAGCACCATCGCAGTCCAGCAGGCATATCCGCACCATCCGCGCCCAAAGATCAGCGGGCCAAATATCTTAGCCACTGCATAATGTATGGTGGCAGCTTCAAAGACTCCGGTAAAGAGATAATACCAGAAGCCTTCGATCTGCATATTTTCCTGACAGATGAGGCCCAGATAGACCAGCATATATAACCCGACGAGCAGCTGCACGATGCGACGGGCATATTTGTATTTCTTTATGAAAAGAAATACGCCAAACGATATCGATAATCCGATATAGCTGAAATTGAACAGATAAAACAGATTATCTTTGGTCAACCACAGCGTTACGGCTACGATTTCAAATACAACCAGCAGTATGACCGGCAATCTGTACTGTTTCATAAAACCTCCCGAATCCTTTTATGATCTTTCCCGAAATGAAGTGGATACTACTTCAAATCGATACTACTTCAAATAATCCGGATCAATTCGAATCATTTCGGCAAGTGCCCTGTTTCTATAATTCAAATCTTCACGAAGCGTGAATCCCTGTGATTCCCAAAAGGCATTTCCGCCTTCGTTCTTTTTGAACGCAACGAGCAGAACCTTGTTGATCCCCTCTTCTTTAAGTGCTTCAAGAGCAAGATCGACAAGTTTCTTTCCTATCCCCATCCGCCTGCAGTCCGGAGAGACGCATGCATGCTGAACGATTCCCCTTCTTCCGTCATGTCCGCAGAGAATCACGCCGACAACCTTTTCATCAAGTACGGCAACA
>JAILRI010000008.1 GCA_024698555.1 Lachnospiraceae bacterium | reverse complement strand
TGTGATGTTCTTATGCTCACTTGCAATGTCCGTCGGCATGGCTATCGCACGGCGGCGCTGTAACTTGAAGAAAAAACGATAATATTAAACCAAGGAAAATAAGGAAAGGACAGGAACAAGAAAATGAAACTACTGATCATCAGCCCGGGCTCAACCTCGACGAAGGTGAGCCTGTTCGAAGACGAGGTGTCGCTCTTCGAAAAAAGTGTGTTCCATGACGCGCCGGAGCTGCTTAAGTTTCCACATGTAAATGACCAGATACCATTCAGATACGAAGTCATTTTGAAAATGCTCGAAGAGTACGGCACGAAGCCTGAAGAGATCGATGTGTTCGTAGGACGAGGAGGAAGCGCATACTCGCAGCCCGGAGGCGTAACTGTTATTGATGAAAGGCTGTATGAGGATACCGTAAAGGCTGTAGGAGGAAGCGAACATCCGGCGAAACTCGGCGTTATGCTGGCCTGGAAGTTTGCCTGCGAATACGGTAAAGAGGCATATACGCTCAACCCGACCAATGTGGATGAATATTGCGATTATGCGAGACTGACCGGAATCAAGGGAGTATACCGCATTTCTCACAGTCATGTACTCAACCAGAAGGCTGTAGCTGAATTCCATGCAAAGAAAATGGCACGTAAGTACAGTGAATGTAATTTCATCGTCGCTCATATAGACGGCGGAATTACCGTAAGCGCCCATGAGAAGGGCAGGATGGTAGACGGTAATATGGGTGCCGATGGCGAGGGAGCGTTTACGCCTACACGTATCGGAAGTGTACCGGTACTGGCTCTGCTCGATTATATCGATGAACATTCGACTAAGGAAGTAAGGCTCATGTGTTCGCGCGCCGGCGGATTTGTAAGCCTGTTCGGTACCGCGGACGCTGATGTGATCCATAAAAAGGTGGAAGAAGGAGACGCTAAAGCATCACTTGTATGGAATACGCTGATTTACCAGGTATGCAAGCAGATTGGTGAAATGAGCGCAGTACTGTGCGGAAAGGTGGACGGGATACTCCTTACCGGCGGTCTCATGAGATTTGAGGATATCAGGGAGGGGATAGAGAAAAGGTGCGGATTTATAGCGCCTGTGAGTGTTTATCCCGGAGAGATGGAACAGGAAGCGCTGGCGCTGTCAGTACTTGATGCGTTGAGGGGAAAGGCTGAGATACTGAAATATGCGGGTAAACCGGTGTGGGACGGTTTCGAGGGGATGGATCTGTAATCATATATAACCTGACTGTTTCAGGGAAATACTGAGAATGTCAGGCGGAGGCTGAAAAGTCATTTTATATGAGGGGAAGAGGTTTGGTTTATGTCTGAATATAAGGAAAGCAAAGACAATCCGCTTCATCGTCAGTTTGGGGTCTTAAGCAATACAGGGTACATATTAAAGAAAATTGTTCAGTACCAGCCCTCGGTTCTTTTCCTGATGATGGTGGGGCTGGTCTGTCAGTCGGTGTTCTCGTATTTTTGGGGAATTTTCGGAAAATATGTTATTGATATCCTGGAAAAAGAAGAAGGTTCGGCGGCTGAGGCAAAGCTCTTAAAGCTGATTGCTGTTGCCGGTACTATTGCGATCCTTCTTACGTTAGGAAACAGGATTTCAAACGCAAAAACATGGTACAGATTTATTTTTGTACGCATGAATATGATCACCGAGCGTATCGCCAAAGTACTGGATCTGAAGTATGAACTGCTGGAAAAGCCAGATGTACTGGATGTCGCGGAGCGCGCGTCCCAGGCTACAGGTGGAAACAATAACGGCGTTGAAGGCATGATGCATCTGATGAGCAGTCTGGGTGAGAGCGGGCTGACAGTTATCGTTACCTTTGTGGCAGTGACCGTGCTCGATCCGAGACTTATCCTGGTACTCATCGTTCTGACAGTGCTTCAGTACATATACATGAAGCACATTATAAAAGTCGATAAACGCGAGGTATGGGACAAGCTTTCCCATTCCTGGCGAAGCCGTAATTATATGGAACGCGTAACCCAGGATTTTGATTACGGTAAGGATATCAGGCTTTTTGGACTGAGCGATTTCCTGACCGGTAAATTTAACGAGATCAATGAGCAATTTATAGAAAAAAATGATCTGCACCACAAACTCTGGCTGAGATACAATTTTGTTACGGCCGCTGCCGGACTTGCTATCAAGGCGAGTGTGTATGCAGCTCTATATTTCGCAGTACTGCAAAAAGAGATGTCGGTGGGCAATTTCACCATGTTTCTGTCGTTTTCCATGGCTTTTTCGGGTGGGCTCATGAATTTCCTTCAGCGTTTCGGGGATTACCGCAGAGCTTCTCTTGAAACCGACGATTTCCGTTCGTTTATAGAGCTTGATATCGAAGATGATGAGAAAGACTGCATTCCCGTACCCGATTGTGATTCTTACGAGATCGAGTTTAAGGATGTCAGCTACAGATATTATAAAGCGGACAAGGATGCATTATCTCACCTGAATTTAAAGCTGAAGCCCGGTGAAAAGCTCGCCGTCGTAGGTCTGAACGGTGCCGGAAAGACCACTATGATCAAGCTTTTGTTAAGGCTCTATGATCCCACCGGCGGACAGATCACCCTGAACGGCACCGATATAAGGAGATTCAAAAGAAGCGATTATTACAGGCTTTTTGCGCCGGTTTTCCAGAACGTCGAGATATTTGCCTTTCTGATGTCGGAAAATATCGCAATGGAAAGTCATGATAAGCTTGATATTGATAAAACCCGTAATGCGGCCTTTAAAGCCGGACTGGAAGAAAGAGTGCTGTCTTTGGTAAAAGGGGTTGACACTCCTCTGACAAAGATAGTTGAAGATGACGGGGTAGACTTATCCGGCGGCGAAAAACAGAAGCTTGCGCTGGCCAAGGCACTGTACAAGGGAGCGAAGATCGTGGTCCTCGATGAGCCTACTTCCGCGCTTGACGCCATTGCGGAGCAGGCTCTGTATGAACGCTTTGACGAGATGACAGGGTCAAGATCGGCGGTCTATATTTCCCACAGACTTGCTTCCACCAGATTCTGCGACAGGATCGCCATGTTTGAGGACGGTCAGCTTACAGAGTGCGGCAGTCATGATGAATTGATGCATAAGAACGGTAAATACGCCGACATGTTCAATGTTCAGGCACAGTATTACAGGGAACACCCCGGGGAAGGTACAGATTCTCAGACAGAAAGCGGGGTGAGTGCCGGTGCATAAGATACTTGCTGTTATAAAGGTTTTGTTTAAAACCACTATCAGGAAATATCCCGGTTTCTTTATACTGAAGATCATTAGGATGGCTGTTTCCATTGTCATGCCGTTTATAGCAGTTTTCATTTCACCTATGATAGTCGATGAGATAGTAGGCGCCCGGGATATTAAGAAACTGATCGTTCTTGCCGCAGTGCTGATAGGTTCTGAGGCTGTCTGCCAGATAATAAATGATATGTGCAACAATTTTATCAACCGGTACAGCAACAGGATCGATAAATACTTCAGTATCCTGATAGGCAGACATGTAATGGAGCTGGATTTTCAGCTGACTGAGGACAAGGAAGCGCTTGAGCAGATAGAAAAGGCACGAACAGGCATGGAATGGTATTCCGGCGGAGTTCATGGTATTTCGGACCAGTTCTTTTATTTCTTCGGCAATCTGTTTAAAGCCATAGGTTTTATAACCGTGATCGCTTTAAAGGCTCCGGTCCTTTTACTGGTAATGGTGATATACACCTTTCTCAATGCACTGTTTGTTTTAAAGATCAATAACTAAGACTTCCCATACCTGAAATGGGAATCGTTCCTTGAAAATTCAATATTTCAGCCAGTAAAGTTGTTTATGCCGCCAACCGTTCGGGATGAAGTGCATCTCTTAGGTACTGAGGTAAGCGTGATTCGAAATCTTCGACAAATGTGTCCAGCTGCTGATCGCTTAATCTCAGCATTTCCTGCAGACTTGCAAGCATTGCCTCGAAGAGTATGGTTAAAGATCTTATGAACGTGATATCGGCCATTTCGTCCACAAGGAAAAAGAACAACTCACCGAGGGTACGGAGGTCTTCATTTTGACGCTGTTCCATCGCGAGCAGCATATATCGTGTAAATACGATTGCTGTATGCGCTGTCAGTGCATCATATGAAAGGCTGTGACATTCATCAATCAGGTTAAGGCTTGATTTGCAGGTCTTGAAGAATACCTCTATCTGCCATCTTTTTCCGTAGATGCGTATAATCTCTTCTTCGGAAAGGGATGTGTCCGTGCAGATAAAAGCAAGCCAGTCTTTGCGGTTTGCCTTATTCTTGACGCATACGATCTTTGCAGGAATAGGGTTACCCTTTCCGAGCATAACATCAACGGACAAAAGATACTTCGACCTGCCGCGGCGCTTCTTGTTTTTGGCGTAAATCTGCTTTATGTTGAGCTGCTCGCCGTTATAGCCGTACTTGATCTTGGAACTCTTTTTGATCATTGCTATAACATCCATGCCCATTGTTTTGATCCCGGTGATCTGAGCAGGGTTTGCATACCAGCAGTCAAAAAGGACATACTTTGCAGAGATTCCTGCGGATATAGCGCTGTTGAGCAGTTTGGTCATAGCTTCGGGCGCTTTGGTCTGTGCCAGGATCCTGCGCTGACCCGCAATTGTTCTTTTGTCAAAATGAGAAACCGGACCGATCACGTTAGATTCTTTGGATGAAGCAACAAGGCAGCTGTTCACGGGAATAAGGGTATTGCCGTCACTCCAACTTAAAGTCAGCATGCGAAATCCTTTTTTGTATTTCATGTCCACATGGTCGAAGACACGGGATCCAAGCTCTGTCTTCTTGCAGCTGCTTCTGTTGAAGAGGCTGTCATCAATGATGAAAACATCTGCCCGATTGTCATCTGTAAGAGGCTTGATATCGTTGTTTATGATATCTGCTGCGAGCAACGAAGTGAATTTAAGCCAGTTGGTCTTTACAGAGTTTAGGAACCGGTAGAAAGTATTCTTGGAGAAACTTTCCTTGAAAGAACCAGTGCGTTGCTGCATATACATACTGCGACCAGCAAAAACATTGCCAAGCTTGTATTTCAGAAGAGAAATAGCCGGAACACCTTTTTCCTTTGTCCCGTTACATTTCTTGAGCAGGGTACCGACCCTATGCTTTGAAAAAAATCTCTGAATACAATCAAGAAGTACTACCTCATTTGTATGATTCTGTGATACAATAGACATGGCATAAATCCTCCGTGGTATGTTGGTTTCTCGTCAATTCCATTATACCAGATGGAACGCATTTATGCCATTTTTATAGGCTAAAATATTGAATTTTCAAGGTTTAACACACCTTATCGGTGTGGGAAGTTTGAGTCAATAAGATCAATATCGAAGCATTTGCCAAGCTTTCCAAGGTCAACAGGCTGTTCGGATATTTCGGATGGAATATAGTCGATCCCCGTTATGGCAAGGATATAAGGCTTTACGATGCCAGAGATATGATGATCGATTCCTGGAAGGACAATACCGCCAAAAGCAATGAACATTGGAAATGGCAGGGCGAAACAGGCTTAAAATATGATCTGGTCAGCAGTTTTCTTTCTCTTGGCAGAAGCATATTCGCATACACATATGTTGCTTTCCGTACTATACGTAAAATGATCAGCATCGGTACTTTCACGCAGCTGATCGCTGCCGAGAGCAGTTTAAACGGCGCGATAGGCGGAATGGTGAATAGTGTAACGGAACTGGTCAAGCGTTGCAATTATGCCTATGAATATGTTCTGTTTATGGAATATCCCGCGGCACTCAAAAAAGGCAGCAAGCCTGTGGAGAAGAAGTCTCACGAGATAGAGTTCAGGCACGTTTCATTTTCATATCCCAAGACGGATCGTAAGGTTCTTGAAGATGTAAATATCAGGATCACGCCCGGTGAGCATCTTTCTATCGTGGGACTTAACGGTGCGGGAAAGACCACATTTATTAAGCTCCTGTGCCGTCTTTATGACCCGACTGGAGGGCAGATACTTTTGGACGGCACCGATATCAGGGAATATGATTATACGCAGTATATGGAACAGTTTGCCCCGGTATTCCAGGATTTCAAGCTGTTTGCGTTTTCAATAGCCGAAAATATCGCGTTTGACGATAAAGATGCTGACATTACCGCGCTTACCGACAGGGTTGGACTGCATGAATTTGTAGAAAAACTGGATAAGGGAACTGACACCAGTATTTTCAAATTCTTTGATGAAGAGGGCGTGGAGCCTTCCGGCGGTGAACAGCAAAAGATAGCTATAGCCAGGGCGCTGTATAAGGACGCGCCGGTGGTGATCCTTGATGAGCCCACAGCTGCTCTTGATCCGATAGCGGAATATGAGATTTACAAACAGTTCAACTCGCTGGTGGGCGGAAAATCCGCTTTTTATATTTCACACAGGCTCTCAAGCTGTCAGTTTTGTGACCATATAGCGGTATTTTCAGATGGGCGCATTGCCGAATACGGAACTCACGCTGAGCTTGAAAGCATCCCGGATGGAATATACGCTCGGATGTTTGAAGCTCAGGCAAAGTATTACAGAGACTGACCTAGTACATCGATTCTTAAATAACTGGACCGAATGCTTGCCTGCTTATCCCAATAGCACACGCCTGAAAGCCTCGCCGTAGCCCGCTACGTCTGCGTTTTCAGACATGTACTCTCGGGCAAGCATTCGGCGCATTAGTCCAGTTATTTCGCGATCGATGTACTAGTGTATGACCGATGTGTGACAATTGCGGTATATTTTACTTGAACATTTTGTAACATGGATATATTATATTGTGCGGATAATGGAGGTGAAAGGTTATGAGTCTGGTAGAAAACGCGAAGATCAAGGCTAAGAACAGCATCAAAACGATAGTATTTCCTGAGGGGGATGAGAAGCGCACCGTCCAGGCGGCGGCGATACTTCAAAAGGAAGGGCTGGTTAAGCCTGTACTGCTGGGCAATAAGGAAAACATAGAGAAGGCTGCGCATGACAACGGCGCTGACATCTCCGGGATAATGATCATAGATCCCGAACTGAGCCCGGATACGAAGAAGTATGCCGAAGAGATATATGAGCTGCGCAAAGCTAAGGGAGTGACTGAGGAACAGGCATTAAGCCTTGCCAGGGATGTGATGTACTACGGCATAATGATGGTAAAGGACGGGGACGCTGACGGTCTGGTTTCCGGCGCGGTACACACCACGGGCGATATGCTGCGTCCGGCGCTGCAGCTGATCAAAACCAAACCCGGCATAAAGGTGGTATCTTCCAGCTTCCTGATGGAGATGCCGAACAAGGAGCTCGGACATGACGGTCTGCTGGTATACTCGGACTGCGTGGTCATGCCAAATCCCACTGCGGAGGAACTGGCATGCATCGCTGTTTCAGCGGCTGATACAGCAAAGACTCTGTGCGGCATCGAAGAGCCGAAGGTTGCCCTGCTTTCATTTTCAACCAAGGGCAGCGCGAAGCACGAGTTGGTGACTAAGGTGCAGGAGGCAGTAAAGCTGGCTCACGAGATGGCACCCGGATTGTGTCTGGACGGGGAGATGCAGTTTGACGCGGCACTCATTCCGGCTATCGGTGAGTCAAAGGCTCCGGGCAGTCCAGTGGCCGGTCACGCGAATGTATTTGTATTCCCGGATCTGCAGGCAGGCAACATCGGCTATAAGATCACCGAACGTTTAGGCGGCGCGAAAGCGGTAGCTGTTCTTCAGGGACTGGCCAAGCCCTGCAACGACTTATCACGCGGCTGCAGCGTGGACGATATCGTGACTACCGCTGTACTGACGGCTCTGCAGGCACAGGGAGCATAAAACAGAGGAAAATAGTACGACAATCTGATAAAAATATTGAAATTGAAGAACTATTTTTCAGAAATAAAAAAATGCTTGCTTTTTAAACTGATTTGGTGTATCATACTTTTGTTGCACGAGGAGCATGTGTCTGAGTGCGGTATGATATGGCGAATTGGTCAAGCGGCTAAGACGCCGCCCTCTCACGGCGGAAACAAGGGTTCGATTCCCTTATTCGTCAGCAAAAAGGAACCGGTGTTTTCGGTTCCTTTTTTTGTAATTTGTTACTATTCACAGCCATGTCCGGTGGGAAACTTCCCATAAGCTTGCTTTTAAGGCTAGTACATCGATTCTTAAATAACTGGACCGAATGCTTGACGGCTTTAGCGATAGCACACGCCTGAAAGCCTCGCCGTAGCCCGCTACGTCTGCGTTTTCAGACATGTACTCTCGGGCAAGCATTCGGCGCATTAGTCCA
>JAILRI010000208.1 GCA_024698555.1 Lachnospiraceae bacterium | reverse complement strand
TCCGGAGATTCCAACTTTCCCGGTTCGTCCGGGGATTCAAAATTCCCCGGAGGGTCTGACGGCAGTGATTTTAACCCCGGCTCCGACAACAGGCCTGATATGAGCGGCTTTAACCCCGGCTCCGACAACAGGCCTGATATGAGCGGCTTTAACCCCGGCTCAGGCAACAGGCCTGATATGAGCGGCTTTAACCCCGGCTCAGGCAACAGGCCTGATATGAGTGGCTTTAACCCCGGCTCAGGCAACAATCCCGGCAATTTACTTAACGATACCCTCAGGGGCATGATCATCCTCGGTATCTGCATAATATCCTTACTTGCAGCGATCGCGGCGGCATGCTTTACCGGGCGCAGACGCTGGGTACGCGGCTTACGCCGGTCATAAATAGCTGTCGGCTGTCCCCCTCGGGCGATGGCGTTGGGAGCTGGCAAAAGCCAGCTCTTTTGTTTTATCTTCATATCGCGTGCGAGTACTTGTTTGGGGCTCGTGACGGACATATACCCTTCTGATTTCGTTTGTTCGACGGACCCGAGCCTTTAGCCGAAATCAAGATCGCCGTGTTTAGGGGCTGTCGCACTAAGAAGTGTGACGGCCGGGTTGTATATTATTTATCCGGAAATTGACTGCATTAGGAATTTTATGTTTTGCAGTCATCGGAAACAAGGCAGTCGAGTGACTGCATTTGAGTTTTTTCGTTTTGCAGTCATCGGAAACAAGGCAGTCGAGTGACTGCATTTGAGTTTTTTCGTTTTGCAGTCATCGAAAATAAAGCAGTCGAGTGACTGCATTTGAGTTTTTTCGTTTTGCAGTCATCGAAAATAAGGCGGTCGAATAATGATTGATGCTATCGGCCTTAGTCAGCAGTTAAAGCCAGTGGATTTGGAATTTGAACAGAAAAAGGGCATCGCATCAGATGATAAATCATCTGGTACGACAGCCTCCGCGCGAAAATCGCTGGCACGCAGTGCCTTTCCTATGCGATTTTCTGCGCAACCCGCCGGAGGCTTCTAAGGAAAAGATGATTTAATCAGCGTTTCCTTAGAAGCAGTTGTACTCGAAGGTTCTCCCGAGAGCATTACTGCTTCTTGACGGAAGCTTGACGAAGCGTTGTGGCAGAAATCAGGAGCTTTGTGGCCGGACAGAGCCCAGAAGTTACTACATTTCTTTTTATGTTGGCAAAAGTTCATTTCTGTGATATCATGTAAACAACAGAAGTAAAGGAGGTTTATCCTGTATATGAAAGTAAAAAACAGCTCTTTTCTGGCGGACAGCAAACCGCTGTTAAAAGAATTGCTCGACGCCCTGCTGGCCAGATACGAATTCGCTTCAATACTTGCCACTGATTCTGTCAGCAAAAATTATAATGTTTCCAAAATGGGGACCAATATCAGCGAAGACTCGGTTCTGAGCGAACGCGGCTTCTGTGTCAAGATCTATGACAAGGGACAGGCCTGCGAATACAGCTTCAGCTCCATCAGCAGGGAGGCGATACCTGCTCTGGTACAGGAGATCGCTGATCGTCTCATCCCGCTCGGGACTTCGATCCCTGCAGAAGTAACGCCATTTGCGTTTGACAGCGTAAACGAGGAAAAAACAGTATTCAACGAAAGCACTGAATATGAACAGGATCCTGAGGATATGGGAGACGAAGCGATCATAGATCTGCTGACCCGTATTTCCGAAAAAGGGCGGGCTTATGACGAGCGTATCCTTGACTGCCGGGTCGCATTTTCATACCAGAAATACTCAAAGCTCTTCCTGTCCAATAATAAGGACATGACTCAGAACGTTATGTGGTCTACCGGTTATGTGATAGTCATGGCTTCCGAAGGCGAGGAGATAAAGGACAGCTACAAGCCTGTCTCCATGCTCGGCGGAAGTGAAGTGCTTAAGACCCTTGAAAACAATCTCGACGGCTGCTGTAAGACAGCTATAGAATTGTTGTCTGCCGAACCCATTATCCCCGGCGAATACGAATGTGTATGCGAACCCGATGTCACCGGAATGATAGTACATGAGGCCTTCGGACACGGTGTTGAAATGGATATGTTCGTAAAGGACCGGGCACTGGCTCAGGAATTCATCGGCAAGCCCGTAGCCAGCGAGCTTATCACCATGCATGACGGAGCAAAGACCATCAAAGAGGTCGCTTCATTTTTCTTTGATGATGAGGGAGTTCTTGCTCATGACACCGTGATCATTGACAAAGGTGTCTTAAAAACCGGTATCTGCGACTCACAGGCCGCGATGCATCTGGGAAAGGCTCCTACCGGTAACGGACGGCGTGAAAGCACCCAGCGCAAAGCCTACACGCGTATGACAAATACTATTTTTGAGCCCGGTCATTCTACAGTTGAAGAAATGATCGCCTCCGTAAAGGATGGTTTCCTCCTCTGCGCAGCCAGTTCCGGTATGGAAGACCCCAAGAACTGGGGCATCCAGCTGATGGTTCAAATTGCGCGTGAGATCAAGGACGGAAAGCTTACGGGCAGGATATTTTCACCTATAGTAATGACCGGATATGTTCCCGATCTCCTCAAATCCATAAGCATGATCTCCGATTCCATGCAGGCCGGCGGAGCCGGCTACTGCGGCAAGGGCTACAAAGAGTGGGTAAAGGTTTCGGACGGCGGACCCTATATCAAGGCAAAGATACGCCTCGGGTGATACCTGTACATCGTTCCATATCCGCTCATAAAACTGCTTCCCGGTTTCGCAAATGAGCAGTGAAACCGTGCCCCAAACATACGGTGGAATTACCTTGCTCTTAACTACTCATTTGAACCGGATACCGACTGTGCCTGAATGCGTATTGCAGATCCGCATATCTGCTTATAACCGGATATAAGGTATTTGCAGAAAATACGACAGATCGGTACATATCAAGAAAGGACTTAACATGAAAGACAGAATACTTGCGGCCCTGAAACGGCTGCATATAGACGAATATACCATTAACGAAGAACGTACACGCAGCGCGGAACTCTTCTTTATAAAGAAAACCCTTGATACCCGCAGGATCAAGGATTTTACAGAGTATTCCATAACTGTTTACCGCTTATTCGATAAGGACGGAGAAGCCATGAAGGGCAGCTCCACGGTTCACATTTACGACAGCCAGACGGACGAAGAACTCGATAAGAGTCTCTCCGGCGCGTATCTGGCGGCTTCATATGTCTGCAACCCTACATACGAGCTGCAGGAGATGACTTCCAACGAATTTGTAAAAATGAAGTCAAACCTGCAGGACAAAACTCTCGAAGAAAGCGCAAAGATCATGGCTGACGCTCTCTTCGCCGAGGATAAGGGAGGTCAGGCATTCTTAAATTCCGCCGAGCTGTTTGTCAACGAGCTGACAGTACATATCTGGTCTTCTGCAGGTATAGACTGCGGATACCGCAAATTCTATGTTACCGGCGAATTTGTAGCTCAGTGCAAGGAACCTCAGGATGTGGAGACTTACCAGTCCTTCCGCTATGACAATCTGGAAACCGAAGCCCTGAAGGCCAAGGTCCGCAGAACACTGGATTACACAATAGCGCGCACAAAGGCTGTA
Source organism: Lachnospiraceae bacterium (assembly GCA_024698555.1). GTDB lineage: Bacteria > Bacillota > Clostridia > Lachnospirales > Lachnospiraceae > RUG11977. The sequence goes on along the minus strand of JAILRI010000208.1, from coordinate 153 downwards.
AAAGCTCCTGCTGCCGGCAATTACCGCGTGATCATCTGTGACGATTATGTCAGGGATCTGTTCAGCTATTATACCAGCAGATCCGAAGCGGATTATATTTACGCCGAATATTCAAGCTTTAAGCCGGGTGAAAATGTCCAGGCCAAAACTGCG
>JAILRI010000149.1 GCA_024698555.1 Lachnospiraceae bacterium | reverse complement strand
CCTTATTTATAGGCTAAAATATTGAATTTTCAAGGTTCATCACACCTTATTGGTGTGGGAAGTTTGAGTTATTGATAAAAACGGGGCGTAAGCTGTGGCTTTCCAGTGGCGCAAGCAGTGACAGAACGGAGGATATGATGGAAGCGATAGACGCAATAATGACTCGCAGGAGTACGAGAAAATATAAGGCTGAAATGCCGGAAAAAGACATTATCGAGAAGGTTATCGAGGCCGGAAGGTATGCACCCAGCGGCTCCAACAGCCAGAAAACGCATTTTATTGTATTTACCGAAAAAAATCTTCTTACAAAGATGGCGGAACTTGTAAAGGGCGAATTTTCAAAGATGGAGACCGGGGCGGATACTTATGTGTCACTTCGAAATTCCATAAATGCTTCGAAGACCACAAGTTATGTGTTCCATTACAATGCTCCGATCTTCATCGTGGTCGCAAATAAGAAGGGTTATGGAAATGCCATGGCAGACAGCTCCTGTGCGTTGGAAAACATGATGATCGCGGCAAATGCTCTTGATCTCGGATCATGCTGGATCAACCAGCTTCATTGGCTGGATGAAAACGAAAATATCAGGGCTTTCTTGAAAGAATACGGGCTCGGTGAAGACGAGACCATTACCGGTGGTCTGATTCTCGGATATCCCGAGGCCGGGCTTCCCGATAGAAAACCGCTTGAGAGAAAGGGAAACCCTGTAACATGGGTTGAGTAGGAACATCGATCACAGGTTGCAAAAGCAACTTGAAATAAAAGAAACAGAAGAGGAGGATAAACGCGAATGAAAACTATAAATATTATTAACGGACCTATGAATGTATCAGCGATCATACAAGGATGTATGAGAATGCCGGCACTTACAAAAGAAGCCGCTGCTAAAGTTATTCGGACTGCTTATGACTGTGGTGTCAACTTCTATGATCATGCCACATGTTACGGAGAGAACGGGGCGGCAGAAACACGCTTCGCAGAGGCGTTTCCCTTTACAGGCTTAAAGAGAGAAGATATATATATCCAAAGCAAGTGCGGATTATGCTTTGACCGCAATGAATTTGACTGGACAAAAGAGAATATCTTATCCAGTGTGGATGACAGCCTGCGCAGACTGAACATCGAATACCTCGACACCTTGCTCCTGCACAGACCGGATGTGCTCTACGATCCGGAGGAAGTAGCAGAGGCCTTTGATGAACTGGAAAAATCAGGTAAAGTCCGTCATTTCGGAGTGAGCAATCTGGTTCCCATGCAGATAGATCTTCTTAAGAAATATGTCAAGCAGCCGCTTATCATCAATCAGGTACAGCTCTCTCTTGAACAGTCACAGCTTATAGATCAGGCATTATATATGAACAATAAGACTACGGAGTTTTCGATAAACCGTGATGGAAACGCGCTTGATTATTGCAGATTGAACGATATCACAATTCAGGCATGGTCGCCCCTGCAGGTTGGCATGTTCGGAGGAACGTTTATTGACAATCCGGAATTCCCCGAGCTTAACAAGACTCTGACTGACCTCGCAGAACGTGAGAACGTGTCAAAGGCTGCGATAGCAATTGCATGGATATTAAGACATCCGGCAAAGATGCAGGCGATAATCGGAACGATGAATCCCGACCACATCAAAGATATATGTGCGGCATCGGATGTGAAGCTTTCACATCATGACTGGTATGCACTTTATCTGGCTGCCGGAAAATATCTGCCGTAAATTTAGAAAATGCATGAGGATCTATCATGGAGAAAAAATTAAAAGTCCTGATGCTGAACGGGAGCCCAAGAGAACATGGAAATATTGCACTTGCTTTCAGTGAAATGGAGCAGGTGTTTAAGGAAAACAATGTTGAATATGAGAATATCCTTCTCGGACGTACTGACATAAGAGGTTGTATAGCCTGCGAAACATGCAGAAAAAGAGGCAAATGTGTATTTGACGATATCGTAAATGAGCTGGCGGTAAAGTTTGAAGAGGCTGATGGTCTGGTCATCGGATCGCCGGTGTATTACGGTTCTGCAAACGGAACCCTCATGTCAGCTCTTCAGAGACTGTTTTACAGTACTCATTTTGACAAGAGCCTGAAGGTTGGTACAAGTGTTGTCAGTGCAAGACGCTCAGGATGTACCGCGACATTCGATGAACTCAACAAGTTCTTTACGCTTTCGAATATGCCTGTAGCAACCAGCCAGTACTGGAATAATATCTATGGCTGGGAGCCCGGAGAAGGCAAAGTTGATGAAGAGGGCAGGCAGGTCATGAGAGTCCTTGCCAGAAACATGGTATTCCTGATGAAAAGCATAGTGTTAGGAAAAGAACAGATAGGACTTCCTGAAACCGAGAACCGGGTATGGACAAACTTTACAAGGTAGCAAAAGCTAAATGACAGGATGACCATGACCGGCTATGTGGTTGATCAACACCATAATCAAAGGGTGATTATTATGGTGACAATTGCTCCGCCATGCGATGCAGACCTCACAGGTTGCTATCTACGTAAACCGGAGCTTTCGTTTGGATAACGTAAACTTAATAAAACACTGAAAACACGCCCTGTGATTGTAACGGTTACGGGGTGTTTCTTTTTGAATCTAAAATTGTGATGTGTCTAAGTACATAGGAAGACGAGAAAAAAGGTACCGGTTTTGACCTGATTTGTCCCTTTACTTATATAAGGCATCCGTGATATTATTACAATGGAAAAACGAATGGGGAACACCTGATCATAATGTTGACGAGCTCACCCCGGCAAAGCGCGAAAGCTGTGAACCGGTCATCCTTCCTGTATTTTCATGCCATATCTTCAGGCACACATTCTGTACAAGGTTCTGCGAGCAGATAATCTGAAAGTGATCCGGAGTATCATGGACCATGCAGACATAGAGACCACGATGGATATCTACACTGAGATCACGGATATGAGGAAGAAGAGAGCATTTGAGGCGGCAACGGAGAAGGGAGATATCTTTTAGCAAAATAGTGGCAAAATATGCAGGCACCTGTCGGAACCGGCAGGTGTTTTTGTTATGAAAAAAACATTTAAAATATTATTGTTATGCAATGGCTTTTCTGTTTAAAAACCTTGTAACCAAGCCTGTCCTGTGGTATAATATTTTCTTGTAAAATAAAGAGATTATGGGCTCTTTATGCATTATTTCAACCTGTATTTATCATTGAGGAGGCAGGTGCTTCAATGATGGACAACAACCTGCGGAAAGGGCGGTAGTATGAAAAAGGGTGGT
>JAILRI010000147.1 GCA_024698555.1 Lachnospiraceae bacterium | reverse complement strand
GGAGTATCAACATGCCTACCAATCTCCGCGAACTGGGAGTCGATCCGACTGAAGATGAGCTTGTGCTGATGGCGAAAAAGTGCGCCATAGGCGTCGGAGGGGAAATGGGTTCCGCAAAAGTGTTGAATGAAGAAGCGATGTTATCTATTTACAGGGCAAGCATGTAAGGGCCGGAGAAAACATAATGGAACAAACGGTTTCATAAAAAGGAGGAAACGGATGGAATTCAAGGAAGTCATCAAAAAGCGTTATTCATGCAAGAATTACAGCGACAGAAAGGTAGAGCAGGAGAAACTGGATGCGATCCTTAATGCGGGCAGGCTCGCCCCTACTGCAAAGAACCTTCAGGAACAGCATATATACGTGATGCAGAGCCCTGAAGTGCTTTCAAAGGTGGATAAAGCCACGCCCTGCCGTTACAACGCACCTACGGTCATCGCCGTAGCGTTTGACAAGAACAACGTATTTACCTATCCGGGAGACAAAAGGGATTCCGGCATAGAGGATGCAACGATAGTCGCCACCCATATGATCCTTGCGGCCGCTGATGAAGGCGTTGACAGCTGCTGGATCAATTTCTTCGATCCCGATAAGCTGGCAGAGGATCTGGGGCTTCCGGAGAACGAGGAGATCCTCATGCTCCTTGATCTCGGGTTTGCCGCAGAAGGCGCGGGACCGCTTGAAAACCACGACAGCAGGAAGCCTTTATCTGAAACGGTCACTTATATTTGAAAGGTGAACTGAAGAGTTAAATTCCGTTAAAATATCAGAAACAGAGTGGAAATCCAGCAATAAAGCATCAGCGTAGGACTGGTTTCCGCTCTGTTTTTTTGTTGATGATACGATACTTATAAAATCTGCATGACGGTTGCGGACGCCTCGGTATTAGAATCTTGGAACAGCCAGTCATGGTCATGCGATATAGAGGGATTTTTGAAGAATACTTTACCGTCTAAAGGGGGCTGTACGGCCAGGTTGGATGGAACCATTAAAAGTGGAGGTACATCGGCTGGTTTTGAAGTGCATCGCAGGTGTTCAAAAAGTGTTTCCGTACGGCCAGAATGAGTAGAAACGATAAAAGTGGCGGTACATCGGACGATTTTGAAGTGCATCGCAGGGGTTCAAAAAGTGTTTCCGTACGGCCAGAATGAGTGGAAACGATAAAAGTGGCGGTACATCGGACGATTTTGATGATGAAAGGAAAAGGATATGACCACAACCGGTCATGTATAGATCATCAGGGCAACGAATATCCAAACATTAAGTCTATGTGTGCCAGATAGAATATACAGCCGGAAACATACACAAGACGGATAAATGTGTATGGCTGGAGTGTTGAAGAGGCACTGACGCGTACGGTAAAGCATAACGGTGGGTTTCGGTGCAGCAATCACAAAGGGAAGAAATATCGTAGCAGGACAGCGATGTGTCGTCATTGGGGTGTTCCGCGAAAACTATACGAGTATCGCATAAGTCACGGATGGTCCCTTTAGGATGCCCTTACAAGACCACCGCGAACACGCTGAAAACATAGCACATAAAACAGAATAAAGATATCAAAAATAAGGAATGAAATGGACGGATATACTATTAATTCTATCCAAAAAATTCCTTATTTTTTATGCTAAAATTAGCTTGGTGAATAAATCTAACACCATATCTGCAAAGGAGGAAGAAGTAATGACTAATAATGAGAACAGCGTAGTCGATGACAATTTCAAGATTTCGGATTTACCAGACGCGGACATAATAGGAAGATCATTCACAGTTATAGTGAATGAGAATGATGCTCAGATAATATGGGGTGCTGCTGGCCGCTTTGATAGGATCAGCCTTGAGGGGTTATTCGACCTTTGTCATAGCATTGAATCCGTTGCAAGCCGAGAATTAAAACATGACAAAAAATACAAAGAAAAGATTGAGCATTGCCTTGAAGATGAAGAGGATTGGATGATTACTAGAGCAGATTATAAGTTTTTGATGGCCGCAAAGGATTGTCGTGAAATGTGTGCCAATACAATAATGTTCTGGATACGAAAGTTGGGTCATGTGAACGGGGAGCCTATTTATATGATGGGACCGTATGCGCATTTAGTGGCTAATACGCATGTGATGCTCGGGCATGAGGATGTGATTTATTCGTTCCATAATGTTAACAGTATAGTTGATAATCCTGAGATTAATACGTTGCCGATATGTATGTTTGATAATGAAGGCAAATTGGTGATGAAGGATTACTATGAATTTATCGAAGAAATGAAGTGCAGATTCCCGGAAAATTATAGATTTGATAATTAGTAAGTACGAAGGAGGTGATATTAAATGCCGAACAATCTCAATAAAGCAATCATAGTCGGTGTAGACTATGGGTATGGGAACGTTAAGACGGTGAATAACATCTTCGCTTCCACGTTAAAAGAACTCCCGGTTAAGCCGTCACTTCCCCGGAAGACTATAGAATTCGAGGGGAAATATTATGCCATTGGCTCTGGAAAGATAGGGATTCAAAAATCAAAAACTGATGATTCAACGATGCTGATTTTGACAGCAGCTGCTATAGCATCGGAATTAAGCATGAAGGGAATCAGGGAAGGCAATGTTATTCT
>JAILRI010000138.1 GCA_024698555.1 Lachnospiraceae bacterium | reverse complement strand
TAAGGATACCACAGGTCTGCTGGTGGTCTGTAAAAATGACAGGGCGCATCAAAATGTGGCCGCCCAGCTTAAGGAACATTCGATCACCAGAAGGTATGAAGCAATATGCATGGGGGTCATTGATGAAGACGAGCTCTGCATTGACGCCAATATCGGAAGGAGCAGTTCGGACCGCAAGAAGATGGCTGTGGTTACCGGAGGAAAAAGGGCTGTTACTCATGTCAAAGTTCTGGAACGTTTTCAAAAATTCACACACATACGCTGCGAACTGGAAACCGGCCGCACGCATCAGATAAGGGTTCACATGGCCAGCGTCAGACACCCGCTTTTGGGAGACGAGGTTTATGGAGGACCTGCAGCTGTTCATGCGCTTAAAGGCGTAAATCCGGAAGGCCAATGCCTTCATGCCGGAGTGCTGGGATTTATTCATCCTTCTACCGGAGAATATATCGAGTTTACCGCGGAGCTTCCCAGGTATTTTCAAGATATAATGCAACTTCTTCGCTCTACCTGAATTCAGTTATTCAGGTAAACGCTGATCATGTGTTGTCTGAATTGTAACGAACAAGTATGTATATGAGAGGAAAATATGCATCGAAATGCTGAAAAAGAGCTTTCCTACTGGTATGATCATTCAGATATCAGACCGCTTTATATCACAGGTATGCGGGGAACGGGAAAGACTACTCTGGTTATCGGATTTGCGGCATCTAAGACCCGTTCATGCATTTATATCAATCTGGAGACCAATCACGATCTCAGAGCTTTTATGCTCTCAAAGCTTTCGGATAACAGCTCCCTGGCTGATATCATTTGCGGATATTACGGCTACAGTCCGGAAGCTGTTGCTACATCAGTCATCATTTTGGATGAGATACATACTCTTGAGCTGAAGCAGGAGATCGTTTTGTTCTCTAAAGCTCATAAGGGCAGGCTGATCCTTACCGATTCGGAGAATGTTAATGAATATATTCTAACCGATGACAGGAATTTTACCCATATCATGCTTCGACCGCTTTCCTTTGGCGAATTTCTGGATGCCTGCGGCAAAGAATGGTATCGTGAAGTGATCGAAGGACATTTTGAACGTCTGAAAAAGATCCCGGATCTGATACATAACGAGCTTAATGATCTCTATGCCGATTATATGCTGACCGGAGGCATGCCGGCGGTAGTAAGGGAATATCTGGCATCTCCCCCGGAAACCAGACTATATAATATAGATGAACTGCAATTAAGAGAGTACAGAAATATATGCGGCGGGATTCTTTCATGTGAGTGCAGAGCTGCAGACGCCCTTAAACTTTTAAACGGTCTGGCCGGGAATATGGCATCGGGATCTTATTATTTCAATTTTTCAGGCATCAGAAAAGGAACCTCTTATCCATATTACAAAGAAGTAATTAATAAACAGGAAGACAGCGGGATATTGATCAAAACCTGTTTTGGAAATAAAGTAAATCTTTTTTTTGCTGATCCCGGAGTTATGGGATGCATTTTAAGAAGCGTGCTTTACTGTGAAGAAGATCTTTATTATGAATGTATCAGGAGAAACTGCGTTGCGGCGGATCTGATGAATAAAAACAGAAAGCTTTCATTTTGGCGTTCGTCTCATCAGGCATATGTGGATTTTGTAATCGAAGAGAAGGGGGAGAAGATACCGGTCAAAATTCTAAACAAATCCGGTAAGAATATACGTTCGCTTCATATTTATGAAGCTGCTTTCCGTCCCGAAAAAATGTTCGCCGTAGGAGAAGAAAATTTCAATATAATGGGTACGGTCAACGTCATACCACAATATGCTGTTTTTTGCCTATAAATCACAGTTCTACTTTTGTAGATTTTTTAGAAAAGCTTAAGATTATCCTTGACAAATTCTTTCTATTGTTATAGAATAGATTTTGTTCACTGATTACTACATCAGTAGTTTAAAGAATATATAGGCATGGTGTTTTTGTATGGGAGATATCAGACTTCACGAGGGGGAACTCAACGTAATGGAGCTTCTGTGGTCCAATAAAGTTTTGGCTGCAAAGGACATTGCGAAGATCATCAAAGAGTATATCGGCTGGGAGAAAAACACGACATACACCGTCATTAAGCGTTTAATAGACAAAGGTGCTGTTGAGCGGACCGAACCCGGGTTTTATTGTAAAGCGGTCGTTTCCAAATCCGAGGTTCGCGAAACCGAAACCAGGATCCTGTTGGACAGACTATTTGATGGTTCACTGACTATGTTTGTGTCCGAGTATCTTAAGAATAACAGCTTGAAGGCCAATGAGATCTTGAAGCTCCAGAAGATCCTCGGCGACAGTATCAAGTGATAATATATTTGCTAATTCGCTAATCGGCTTTGTTTTATGAAATCAAAAAATGCGTCCTGATGCGGGCGCGTTTTTTGATTTCATACATTTTGTCTGACTCGGGGAAATATGTCTGACTTAGGGAAATATACATCTTATTATTTATTGTCTGGAAATGGTTTGAAAATATATACATTATTTCGTTAAACCTAGATTTGACGAAATAATGTATACTGAGTTTTAACTATGCTATCTTTAAAACCCCGTGTCATTCCTGCTTTGATAACAGGAACAACACGGGGTCAGATGATTTTTATAAACACATCTTTTAAAAATCCGGCTTTTGCTTTATAATTAAGTCATCCCAAGGAGGTGCCGGATCATGCCTGCCAATAAAACATATCACGAACAGAAAAACATCGAATATACCAAGAAGCTCAGAGAGCTGCTGGAAATCCTTCCTTCATTTGTGACCACGTATTTCAGGGGTATCGAGCAAAAGAACCTGCCCAGGACCAGGCTCGGATACTGCGAGGATCTGAAGGTATTCTTCGAGTGGCTGTATTCCGCAAATTCTTCGATCTCCAAACGTGAATCCGTTAGAAAGATCACTTTGGAGGATATGTCCAGCCTGCAGTCCTTTGATATTGAGGAATATATGGAATTTTTAAGGCTTCGTACCGACGCTAAGGGCAATGATATCATCAACTCGGATGCGGCTGTCAAGCGTAAAATGGCTGCTTTAAGAGGACTCTACGCATACCTGTACAAGAATCAGATGATCGATAATAACCCTACCGTTATGGTCGATCTGCCCAAGCTCCATGACAAGGCAATCGTACGTATGGATGTGGATGAAGCCGCGAAATTTCTGGATACCGTGGAGCTGGGAGCCGAAAACATGACCGATCAGCAAAAGAAATTTCATGAGCATAATAAGACCAGGGATCTGGCGATGATGACCCTCATGCTGGGTACCGGGATCCGTGTTTCGGAATGCGTGGGTCTCGATATAAACGACGTGGATATTGACAATTCACGTATAAAAGTCACCCGAAAAGGCGGGTACGAAGCTTTTGTTTACTATGGCGAAGAAGTGGAAAAAGCACTGCTCCCCTATCTTGAGGAGCGTAAAAATATAACCGATGTCGTGGCCGGACATGAAAACGCGCTGTTCCTCTCATCGAGAAAACAGCGCATAACTGTCCGTAATGTGGAAGTAATGGTAAAGAAATATGCCGGCCAGGTCACCGTATCTAAAAAGATCACGCCTCATAAACTGCGCAGTACCTACGGTACCGCCCTCTACCGTGAAACCGGTGACATCTATCTGGTGGCCGACGTGCTGGGACATAAGGATGTCAATACCACCAGGAAGCACTATGCCGCCATTGAGGAGGAGCGCCGCCGCAAAGCCAAGGATATAGTAAAGCTGCGCGAGGACAACTGACTCCTGCGGGTTGCGCAGAAAAACGTGTTCATTTATTTAGTAGCGGATGTGCCGCTCCCGTACAACGCGTAAATTTCTTTAACCGTTGTAAATATAGCCTTTGCCGCCTTCTTCTGGAAAGCGGGCTTTACGATCCGCTTGAGCTCGTCAGGGCTGGACATGAAGCCGATCTCGATGAGGACAGCCGGAACGGTGTTATTTTTACCTACGACCACAAAATTACGGTCTATAACGCCACGGTCAACGGTTTTCAGCTTGCTTATCAGGGCGTCAAGCATCATCTGCGCCATGATCTTGCCGGTCAGCACGTTTTCTGAGGATGTATTTCCTTCGGAACCGGTCGCAGTATTTTGGGATGTAATGTCATGTGTGTCTTTTTCTTCATCTAAATCCGTCTCTGCGTTCTCATGGTCATCGTCGGATGCTATGTCTGTATTACCGGATTCCCAGTTGTCAGTTTCATGCGCTTCTTCGTCATATTCACCGGCCGTTTCCGTATCCGTATCAGGAGTCAGCAGGCTATCAGACTGGGGCATATTCCCATCATTTTCAACAACAGCTTCCTTATTGGGATCGCTCATATCTGAATTGTCGTATTCACGTTCATTTTTGTCATTTTCAAGACCCGTTTCAGTATCATGATCTTCGGTATCCGGCTCTTCCCTATCCGAAACATCGGTCTCAGTTCCCTCATTTTCGGAACCTTTATGTTCAGTATCGGAAACAGGCGTCGGAAATACGCCGGTATCCTCGGTGCTGTAATATACGCTGGTGCCGGTAATGCTTTTGTTATTGTTGGAATTATGGTGTACGCTGATAAAGAGATCGGCACCGATCCGGACAGCCAGCCCCGCTCTCGTATATAACGAAGGCAGAGTGTCATCGTATCTTGAATAGTATACTTTTATATCCGAATCATCAAAATATTCTTTGCAGTACTTATAAATAACCGCAAAATTCATGTCCTTTTCATCATAGCCGCCATGCTGTGTGCCGGGGTCGCTGCCGCCGTGTCCGGCATCGAGGATGATCACCTTGTCATATAGATTATGCGGTCTGTCAAGAGTGATAACTATCCGGCCATCGCCCGATTTATCCCTGTGCCCGAGTATCACTCCGCTCTCATCGGTCCGCGTGCATAGCGTGATACGCGTCAGATCCTCGCCCGCATAATACAGAACACTTGCCTGCAGGACTGCCTCACCGGTATTAATCAGACTGTTGTCAGTGTAAAACGAGCGATGATCTCCGCTTATCTCGTAGCATATCTTATTTTCATACAGAAGATCCTTTACATCCACACCGGCAGGATCAACACCCTCAGGAAGCGGCAGGATCAGTTCCTGACGGTAATCCGGCGTGTCCGTAATATCCGCCTGGTCCAAAACGGGCTCAGCATCGGCAACGCTTACGATCTCATACTTTTTTGAAAATATACCGGTTTTACCGTCAACTGTCTTAATTACGGAGGTTCTGGTCTTGCTGTCCCAGGAATAGTCAAAGCCCAGCGTTTCAAATACATATCTTCCGGGAAAGTACAGATCTGTAGTTCCCGTATCATAGTTTTTTATGCGCATGGGAGATACCGGACAGGTCTCAAGCAACCCGTTGACGTATGAACAGGTGCTGCCTGTGATCATGCGGATATTGATATCACCGCACTCAACTTCAAAAATACCGGACTTGCGGTCATAATCAAAATACACATCATCCAGCTCCTCAAATGCCGTTTCGAGGGCAAGGAGGGCGTTGTCCGAAAAGATCAGCGAGGGATACTCCGAATTATCCACCGGCTCGCCATCAACATTTAACGCGCCGCGGCTTCCGGCATAATAATGTGTTTCTCCGTTATATTTTATCTTTATGGGAGTAACGAGCTCTGCTGTTTTGATGGATTCATTCCAGGTATAGCCGATGTGAAGGGTCTCTGCTACGAATCTGGAAGGAACCAGGATGGTCTTCTCACCGTTGTCATAGTACTTAACCTTATATGATACACAGGGCGATTTGATCTCTTCACCGTTAAATTCGGCCTTGTCGGTATTAAGGAACAGGATCAGTTTGTTGCCTAAGTATTTAAAGCTGATCTGCTGTTTGGAAGCGCTGTATTTTACCTTAACGCCCGCTGCGCCAAACACCGCTTCGGCATTGCACATGGCATAGTTCTGGCTGTTTACGATGCCGGGAGTGTCATTCAAGTCGATCTTTACTCCATCGATCGTATAATTGGGCACAGTGCCGTTATATTTGACCTTTGTGTTTTGAACATATTCCTTATACACAAATTTATAAGAGGCGGCAGCAGCCTGTACCTGCTCTTCCGCCCCGAACATGCCCGATATCAAAACTACCGTCATTATGAAAATGTAAAAAATAAACTTCCTCATACTATCATAAACCCTTATCATACTATTTCAAAGAGCTGTGAGCATTCAAACAGTTTTGAGCGTTCATCAGCTTTGATCGTAAACAACATCAACCAGCTTATCCTTCTCATAGTACAAAGTCATGTTTATTGACTCCTTACCTGCCAGGAGCGGTTCAAGAAACAGCCGGTCCCCTTCCCACATATTCAGGCTCATGACTCTGTCCATGGCGATCCAGTGCAGTTCGCCCTCATCACACGGAATAAACCCGGTATCCGAAGGAACCTCGGCGGAGTAAAGATATATCTCCTCATCTTCATATACAGTATTGATGAACCTGATGATACCATGAAAACGGCAGGAATCACTCTCAAGACGTATGCCGGTTTCCTCCATGACTTCCCGGAGGTTGGCTTCATGAGGAGTCTCCCACACTTCTACCTTTCCACCGATCCCCAGCCATTTACCCTCATTCGGATCTGAAGGCTTCTTATTCCGATACAGCAAAAGAATCTCGTCATTTCTTTTTATATAACATTGAGTGCTTTTGATCATGGCAGTTTACATAAGCTTTTCATCGAGATAATGTATGATCTTGTCTCTGGGGGTTGATTTTAAAATATATCCGTCGGGTTTCAGCGCCATGACCTTTGACACTTCTTCACGGGTTCCAACTCCTGTCAGGAAAATTACAGGTATATCCTTAGTAGCCGGCTCCTGACGCAGCATCTGAAATACCTGGGGACCGTCCACCACAGGCATCTCATAATCCAGAAGCACCAGATCCACCTTGTTTTTCAGAAGGAAACTGATAGCCATCATACCGGCGGTCACGATATCCACCCGATAGTATTCTTTGATCCACTCCCTGACCATACCGGCGTAGGAAGGATCGTCATCAACTATCAGGATCCTGTGCTGGGTATCGGGATCGACATCTTTGGAATTGAATATCTTTTCCAGAGCCTGGCTGAAGGACTGTATCTCAATAGGTCTGTCAAACCATTTGAACCTGGCCAGTTCGGGCATAGTTAAGAGCAGCATCTGATGGTATCTTTGTTCACCGATCAGAACGAGCTTGCTTCCGCCGCCTCTTATGGTGCCGCATAACGCTGAAAGTTTCTTCTGTTTAAGGGTATCCTCCATAATATCATCGGGCAGATACATGATAAACAGACCTATCCTGGAAACACAGGTGGCAACCGGGTCAAAATCCCCGGTTATCGAATAAACGGCATATCCCATTTCTTTGAGGTTACGCTCGATTCCCTTCATAACCACACTGAATTTAAATTCCAGAATGCCTATGCTTCTTTCATCCATAACAATTATCTCCCTGATACTTTTTACTTAAATATTTTTATTATATACATTTTTATGCAAAGAGCTTCGCGATACCCTCGTAATCAAACTTGCCGGCCATCTCGCGGATGGAAGCGATCTTGTCGGCGTACTCATCCGGGATAGCGTAATCTTCAAGCTCCTTTAAAGTATCCTCAATGGTCCCGCAGTCCATGCTTTCTGCCGCTTCCTTTACGGCATCGAACACGCCTTCCATAAGGAATCTGTCTGCTACGGGTTTGTCCTGTTCTTCTTCTGAAGCGCTGTCATCACAGTAATCAAAAAGCAGTTCCCGATATTTCTTATAATGGGTCATAAAGGGCTTATAGTGCTTTTTGATGTAATCGATATTACGTTCCTTGCCGGCATTTTCAAGAAGCTGGGCACGTTCTCCAAGCCCCAGCGCTCCCACCAGCTTCGCGGAGCTTTTCAGGGCATGTATCTTTATAGTATAATTATCCCAGTCTTCAGCTTCGTAATACCCGTCCAGTTCAGCGGACTTATCCGGAATGGAATCATAGAAGATCTTCAGTATCGCCTTAAAGGATTCTTCCGAACCGCTGTTGGTAATAGCCGTGTCACCGTCTATACCCTCGATGTTATGATACCATTCGTCCCCGGAACTATCGTCTTCCGTCTCTTCAGGCACATAAACATTATCTGATGCCGTTTCGGTCTGTGAAGCGTTACCGGACATCGCGTCGGGCTTATCCTTCGCATCCACGGCCTCGGAGATATAATCGGGAAGGCCTATGTCCGTAGCTTCGATATCCGGGTCGTTATCCCCGTTATTGATACTTTCGGTTTCTATCTCATCGTCAATGTAAGAACCTATATTGTAGGATTTGCCGCTCTTTACAAAATACAGGATACCGAAGGTACCGGGTCCGCAGTTGGTGGAAATGGCCGCGGAGGCTTTCATAAATACTATATGCTCAAAATAGGTGATCTTGAGTATCTCTTCCCTGATCCAGAGCAGCGTTTCTTCAGGAACATCCACATATGTAATGAAAGCCACATCCGGATCCGGAGTAACATCAGCCGGAAGCGCCTTACGTATATACTTGCTGTAAGCGCGTTCAGTACTTCCCAGCCATACCGCGCCGATCCCCGAGGAATCGTCCTTGATCTTAAGAGACGGGTGCATATTAAGCGATTTGGCAATGCTGTTCAAGCGCTGGCTGATATGCCCCTTTCTGGCCATAAATTCGGTCGTATCAATGACAAAGCTGCACTGCAGACGTTTTTTGACATCTTCGAGCTCAGCGATGATGTTTTCGACTGATATTCCCTGCTGGGCCAGCTTGTAGGCAATAAGTACGAGCAGGCCGGAAGAAGTGGAAAGAACTCCCGAATTGATGACGGTAACATTATCAAAGGAACGGGCCGCCGCGGTAGCTTTGATGAAGTCCTCGCTCATACTGGAGGTTAGCGCTATATGTATCAGATGGTGGGCATTCTTCAAAGCCGCAGCAAAGAATGCCGTATAGTCTTCAACCTCGGGAGCTGAAGAAAGAGCTGTTCTTCCGCTGTTGATATACCTTACCAGCTCATCCGAAACCAGCTGAACGCTGTCCTTGAACACGCCTTCCTCGGTCTGAATGGTAAACGGCAGGATAGGAATATCCAGTTTTTTGATAATGGAATCGGGCAGGTCGGCAACACTGGAGGTCGTGATGATCACAGGCGCTTTCTTGGTGTATCCGGAAAGAGTATTGATATTTTCACCGCTCACCATATGTTTCTTACGCATGATCAGCTTCTCGGGCGAAATATACTTGGAAACCATGTTTTCCAGAGCTTCGCCGGAGACAGGCTTTACCAGATATCCGTCAAAGCCTGAGCGGTTGTACAGATCGCGGTTCTCGCTGCCTGCGTTCGCAGTCAGTACGATCACGGGAGTAGTCCTGTTCAGGCCGCCGGCCTGCGATCTGATAGCTTCAAGGCACTGGATACCGTCCATTTCGGGCATAAGGTGATCCATAAGGATGACGTCAAATTTCTTTTTAACGCACAGGTTCAAAGCCTCCCTGCCGCTTAAGACGGTATCAATCCC
This sequence comes from Lachnospiraceae bacterium, assembly GCA_024698555.1. Taxonomy (GTDB): domain Bacteria; phylum Bacillota; class Clostridia; order Lachnospirales; family Lachnospiraceae; genus RUG11977. The sequence goes on along the minus strand of JAILRI010000138.1, from coordinate 7,919 downwards.
CATCTTGGTATCGGCAAGCAGTTTCTTTTCAACCTTAAGGTTCATCTCATTGTCATCAACGATGAGTACATGAGCCTCGGGCGCGATAAAGCTGCTCTCATATCCGCTTCTCTTGCCCTGGGTATAGTTATGGATGTTCAAAGCGCCTATCTGGGTATGATCCGATATCTTCTGCTTAAGCACTACCGTAAACGTGGAACCTTCGCCGTAAACACTGTTAACGGTAATGGTGCCGCCCATAAGTGTGACCAGACGCTTTACGATATTGAGTCCGAGGCCTGTTCCCTCGATATGTCTGTTATTTTCTTCGTCTACTCTCTTGAACGCGTCAAACAGATAGGGAATGACTTCTTTCTTGATGCCCATGCCGGTATCGGATACGGAGATATTCAGCATAGCCATCTCTTCATCATCGGATTCGTCACAGTCAATATGTATGGTAACGGTTCCTTCATGAGTATATTTGACAGCATTGTTTAACAGATTGATCAGGATCTGCTTGATCCTTACCTCGTCGCCGTACAGAACCTGAGGCACCTTGGGATCTATGCCCACATCGACTTTAAGTCCCTTATCCTGAGCCTTCTGCCAGATCATATTGACGATCTCGGACAGCATCTTGGCTACATCATAATCAACCGGAATGATGTCCATACTGCCGGCTTCGATCTTTGAAAAATCAAGTATATCGTTTATCAGCGCCAGCAGCATCTTGCCTGCGCCCTGTATGCCGGTGGCATCCTTAATGATCTCGTCGGAAGCCTCATTATCACGCAGGATCAGCTCGTTGAGTCCCAATATGGAATTGATGGGTGTACGGATCTCATGGCTCATGCTGGAGAAGAAACGGTTCTGTGAACGGTTGAGCGCCTCTGCCCTCCTGGCTTCGCCCTTGGCTCTGATATTTTCATCAACAAAAAGATTCCCCTGGAACAGATTCATGAAAAAGCATACCAGACCGACTACAACTATCGAGATGAAGGAATCGAGGAAAGTGGAAAGACCGGAGTGATGGACGATCATATCCGGGAAAAAGTATTCAACCGCATAAAATGCCAGTGCTTCCAGGATAAGTAAAGAAAGTACGATATTACGCCGTTTACCCTTGATCGTGAGTCCGATGAACATAAAGGTGAAAATGAACCAGATCACACCTCCGCCGCCTATACCGCCACCGAAGAAAAATATGGCGGGGAGCGTTATGAGCATCAAACCGATAATGATAAGAGTGATGGCAACCTTCAGATTGTTTTTGTAAAGACATATAAAAGTGATCGAAGGCGTAAGGATAAGTATTCCCGCAAGCGCGATGATCTCACGCAGATCCTCGTGAGTCAGGATGTCGGCAATGAGGGCGATGAGTACTCCGGGCATAGAAACCAGGCAAAGGGTCAAGTATACCCTCTCCGAAAACTCCCGCTCATGATCCATCATGGCCAGATAATAATCATTTGCTAATTTACCGATCTTCATATAGCTTTCAATCCTTCCTTACCTGTCGGGAAACAACTGTGTCATTACTCTCTCAAAATCAGCCAGATTGATCGGCTTGGCGATAAATCCGTCAAAGCCCTCCCTCATAAACATCTCTCTGGCACCGGACACGGCGTTCGCGGTCAGCGCGACTATCAGAACAGACCTGTAAGTCTCCTTGGCGTCAGCTTTGATCTTCTTCATACATTCAACGCCGTCCATTTCAGGCATCATGTGGTCCATGAAGATAACGTCGTATTCATTGGCACGGAACATGCTGATGGCTTCCTTACCGCCGGACGCGGTGTCAATTACCATCTTATAGTCCTTGAACAGACCGGTTGCAACTACCAGGTTCATGGGTTCGTCATCAACTACCAGCGCTCTTACCCCATCAAACGAGCGTCTTATACTGTTGTCTGAGAACTCAAGCTCGCGGGCCTCCAGTCCTTCGTTAAGGATCTTGATCACAGGATATGCGTACAGCGGCTTGGGCATTACCATTACCTTGCTGCCCTTGTTTACCTTAAAGCCTAAATTGGCCGATACCGCTACTACGATATTGCCCTTGCTAAGCTCATCAAAATATTTGGAATTGGCTTCGTATTCCTCCTGTCCCATAAAAATGAACCGGACATTCAGCTTCTCTCTCAGATGCTCGATATCCTTTACTGTATCAGCGGGATACAGCGGCGCATGGATACCTGCAGCCAGATTGATGGCCATAAAGCGGTAAAAATCACGCACTCTGGGTACTTTATACTTCTCGGATCTGACATGGAACAGGATATCGCCCTCGTAAGAGTCACGCAGCTGCAGACAGGGAACGGGGCTGACCACCTTCTGAGGGATGGTCACCCTGACAGTGGTACCGTTCCCGGCTTCACTGTCGGTCTTGACAAAACCGCCCATCTTATGGGCAAAGCCGTATACGATAAACAGTCCAAGGCCGATGCCTCCGGAACTGCGGTTACGTTTCTTGTTGACCTGATACATGCCCTCGGAAACCGAAGCCATAGCCTTTCTGCCCATACCGATACCCGTGTCCGTTACCTCTAGGCACAGATTGACGCCGTACCGGGTCGGCTCAGAAGACAGTCTGACATATATGCCGCCATGCTTGGTAAACTTGACCGCGTTGGAAAGAAGGTGGCGGAATATATTGTGGAGCTTCTTGATATCGCCGTTAAGCCTGGTGGGAACGTTGGGATCGAGGTCTACCACCAGCTCCAGCTTTTTGCTGTTGTCATACATGCGGAAGCTCGCGACCACATCATTGATCAGCGAAGTGCTCATGTAATCCTCTTCCTCGAGTATGACCTTATTGCGTTTGCATTCGGTATAGTCCTGAATGTCCTCGATCTGATAAGCAAGCCTTAAGCCGGCGTCCTTGATGGAATATATCTCTGACGACGCTCCCTTTTTGATCATCAGATCGGACATTCCGTTGACTACATTGACAGGAGTCCTCAGCTCATGAGAGATATTGGACAAAAAGTCCTCCATATCCGCATCATACGCTTCTATACGATCTAAGTTCTCCCTGTCCTTAAGTGCTCTGTCCAGTCTGTTCTTTATGGCTCTGACACAGCTGAAATAAACCAGGAACACTATGACGAAGTGAAGAACGATCCTGGAAATGTTCAGACTGCCAAATACAAATACATCACCTCTCAGCGCCAGAACGAACTGAATGGTCATGAGTATGAAATATTCGATCAGAAACAGGTGCATCATATAAACATGGTCAAAGAACGAATAGGTGACCATGACCAGCATGATAGCCAGCGAGACATCAAAAAAACTGGTTTCATGAATACCATGGAAAAACACAGCCAGAAGTGCGTACACCAGATACAGAACCTTGCGTACGCTGTACTGTGGCTTGCCGGTAAGGCTCATGATCCAAAGGAATACTGTGCCTATGATGATCAAAGGCGGAACCCAGAATTCCCATCCCATGATATAGCTTTCCACGGTCATGCCAAAACATGCCAATGAAACCAGTAATATTATAAAACGTTCGTTTTTTATTATGCTCATGAATCAACCCCATACTCCCATACATATAGTATACGTGTTGATTTTAGCACTTTTTTACCTTAAGGTCAATGTTGTTTTTGTATAAAGACACCATTTATCGCACTTTTATGAAGCATCTTTAAACTGTGCCATATACAGAGCATAGTATTCGCCGCGTCTGTTCAGAAGCTCGGTCGGCGTGCCGCTCTCCATGATGCCTCCCCGGTCTACCACAAATATCCTGTCCGCGTTCTGTATGGTGGAAAGTCTGTGAGCGATAACAAATGAAGTCCTTCCGGTAAGGAGCTTTTCGATCCCCTGCTGGACCAGCAGCTCTGTATGTGTGTCTATGCTTGAAGTTGCCTCGTCCAGTATCAGTATCTTCGGATCGCTGACCATGGTGCGGGCAAAGGCGATGAGCTGGCGCTGTCCGGCAGACAGACCCGAGCCCCTTTCGCTCAGCTCAGTATCGTATCCTTTTTCGAGCTTCATGATAAAATCATGCGCGTTGACTGCTTTTGCGGCTGCTTCCACCTCTTCATCGGTGGCCGAAAGCCTCCCGTAACGTATATTTTCCCGTATGGTCCCGGTAAACAGGAAATTGTCCTGAGTCATGACACCGAGCCTGCTGCGAAGCGAAGCCAGGGAAATATCTTTCAGATCCAGTCCGTCCAGCAGTATCCTTCCCTCCTGAACATCGTAAAATCTCGAAATAAGGTTGACAATGGTAGTCTTGCCGGCTCCGGTAGGTCCGACCAGCGCGATAGTCTCTCCGGCGTCAACATGAAAGCTTACATCTGACAGGACATTGTCATCCTCATCGTAATGGAAGCTTACATGCTCAAAATCGATCTCTCCGCGGACATCTTCAAGATCTACGGCATTCTCGCTGTCGCAGATCTCGGGCTTTGTGTCAAATATCTCAAAAATGCGTTCCGCGCCCGCGATATTGGTGATCATCTGGTTATAATAGCTGGAAAGGTTCATGACCGGCTGCCAGAACATTCCTATGTAAGAGCCGAAAGCTATCAGTGTACCGACAGACACAGCTTCTATTCCGATCACTTTTACTCCGACCAGATACATGGCGATGAGACCCGCCGCCCAGCAGATGTCTATCACGGGACCGAACCAGTCCGACCAGTTGGCTGCCCTGACAAATGAACTGCAATGCTCGTCTGTCAGCTTGTCAAATGTTTCCTGTGTCTCTCCTTCGGCATGAAAACTCTGTATCACGCGGATTCCCGCGATATCCTCATGCAGAAAGGCGTTGAGGTTTGAACTTTTCTTTCTGAAATCCTGCCATGACTTATGGCAGTGCTTCTCCAGAAACGAAACTCCGAATGCCATGAAAGGAAGCGTGGAAAGCGAGGCAAGCCCCAGCCTCCAGTCCTTTATGAGCATGATGGCCACTACGGCTATGATCGTGATGGCATCGGGGATAAGTGTGGTCACGCTGTTGGAAAGTACGTCCTTGAGTGAATTTACATCACCCATGATGCGGGAAAGTATCTTACCCGTCGGCCTTCCGTCAAAGAAACCGAACCCCAGCGTCTGTATATGCTCATACAGCTGCTGTCTGATCTTCATCACTATTTCGTTTGACATTTTGGCCATGAGGTACATACGCAGCTTTATGAGCAGTACCAGCGTGATATTCAGAACTGCCGCGATCACGCAGAGCTTAAGCAGTCCTTCGGTGCTTCGTCCTACTATATGGACATTGACCGCTCGCTCGATTATAAGCGGGTTTATGATGGAAATAAAGGTGCTTGCCGCCATTATGAACATAACGGCCGTGATCAGACCTTTATAACCGAACAGGTAACGAAAAAGCCTGGCCAGGGTCTGAGCCTTGCTCTTCTGCTCAAGCTGCTCGTCCTGTTTTGTAGCATTTCTTGGCATATTTTTTTCTCCTTGTATCTATAGCCCTCCCCTGAAGGGGAAGGTTCCATCCTAGTACATCGATTCTTAAATAACTGGACCGAATGCTTGCCTGCTTATCCCGATAGCACACGCCTGAAAGCCTCGCCGTAGCCCGTATTCAAATCTCTCCATGAATCAGAAGTAAAAGCGGGATACCGGCACAGCTCTTTAGTTTGCACGATAAGCGGGATGTCAGTTACAAAAGCCCACTTCCCAAGGAACTGCCCCGGGCGAAAGCCCGGACCGTATCAGCCCGCAGCCTCTGCTTCGGCGAGGAATTCCCCGTACTGGGCCATGTATGTCTTATAGTAGTAGCCCTTCGCGGCCAGAAGCTCGTCATGAGTGCCTCTTTCCGAAACGTGGCCGTTTTCCAGAACTATGATCTCGTCAGCATGGCGTACCGCGGAAATACGATGTGCAATGATGATCTTTGAGAGACCTTCCATTTCACCAAGATGCTTCTGCACCTCGTGTTCAGTCTCCATATCAAGTGCGGATGTGGAATCATCAAGTACCAGTACACCTGCATGCTTCGCGAAAGCTCTGGCCATGCTTATACGCTGCTTCTGTCCTCCGGACAGGCCGACTCCTCTTTCTCCGATAACAGTCTCTATCCCGTCCTCGAGCTTGCTTACAAATCCCCCTGCGCAGGATTTTTCAAGCGCTTCGCTGATATCTTTTTCGGTAAGTTCGTTTTTCTTTCCCAGACGGATGTTTTCCGCAATAGTGTCCGAGAAAAGGAATACATCCTGCATGACCACTTCCGCGTTTTTGCGCACGGTCTTAAGCGGAAGCTCCCTTAAGTCGGTACCGTTTAAAAGTACTCTTCCCTCATCGGGATCATAGAATCTGAGCATCATGTTGATGATAGTGGTCTTGCCCGAACCGGTAGCGCCCATGATCCCCAGTGTTTTGCCATTTTCCAGCCTGAAGGAGACACCGCTTAGGATTGCCGTTTTGTCCCGTGTAAAGCTTACATTGTCAAATTCCAGACTGCTGAAGGCAGGCGCCTTTTCATCGTCTGTATCTGACGCGGCAGGACGGGAATTATAAGGATCCCTGATAACGGGTTCCTCAGCGTAGATCCTGTCAAGCTTCTTTTTGGAAGCGAACGCGGCCGCCAGTTCATTGGACAGCCAACCCAGCATTTCCATAGGCCAGACGGCATTGGCGCAATACTCCAGAAACGCGCCCAAAGACCCAAGAGTCATGTCTCCTTTTATGACCATCATGCCTCCGAGCAGCAGAGCCGTGATCGTAAGCATTTTTGTGATCATCTGCATGTAAGGGTTGTACTTTATCCAGACCTTTGACTGCTTCATATTGAGGTCATAATATTTTCTGTTATGGGAAAGGAATTTGCCTATCTCAAAATTCTCCCTGGCAAATGCCTTTACCACGCGGACACCTGTTAAGTTTTCTTCCGCAACGGTGTTCATGTCCGCGTCTTCATCGCTGATCTGCTCATATACATTGTCAAGCTTCTTCTCCATGATGATCGCGAGCGCAGCGCAGACCGGGAGCGCGATCATGGGGAATATCGTGAGCACGGGGCTGATATGCCACATGCACCAGAGTATCATGACCGTATGTATGACCACCTGCAGGAACATCATGCCGATAAACCCGAATGCACCCTGCAGCTTATCCACGTCATCCTTGACTCTGGACATGATCTCGCCGGTGTTGGTCCTGTCAAAATAGCCTACCGACAGGCTCTGTATATGTCCGAACAGATTCTTTCTGATATCGGATGCTACCTTAAAAGACGTTTTGTCAAATGTAAACTCTCTGGCATAACCCGCAAGCACCCTTCCCACACCGACTATCGCCAGCATGATGAGCAGCCGGGGCAGCAGGCTTACTTCGCCATTTGTGATAACATCGTCGATAATGCTCCTGGTAACCGTGGGCGAGATCATATCGAGGATCTCATATATAAAGAGACATACCAGGGCAAACAGGTATAAATACCAGTATTTTCCGAAATATGATATATATTTTTTCATTTTTTCTGCTTTCTCCTTCTTTAAACGTACATTCACAACGCGTAAACTTTTTTAAACTCCCGCTTGAATATCTGGAATAATAAAAAAAGCGCGTTGCATAAGCATCGCGCCCGTAGTCCGTATCTTAAAAACTGACTGATAAGCGGTTTCTTACATCAGAAACCTGCCGTAACGGTCGAGGTATGCCCATGTACTAAGGTGGTGGATATTCTGTTGCAGCCGTTGCGATATACTGAAATTGTCATGGTCGTACCTCTCCTTTCTCAAAATATTTGACTTAAATCACATTCGCACTGTTCGGTATTATAATCAATACTTTATTGGATGTCAACATGTTTTTTACATTTTTATGACTTGTATAAGTCATTTATGATAATGTCTTAACAAACCACAAGAGAAAATGTCTCAAAATGTGGTAGAATTACTCCCTATGAGGGAGGTGGATACTATCAGGAGGATTGACTTAAACATGGATGAACTACACAAATA
>JAILRI010000015.1 GCA_024698555.1 Lachnospiraceae bacterium | reverse complement strand
ACTAATGCGCCGAATGCTTGCCCGAGAGTACATGTCTGAAAACGCAGACGTAGCGGGCTACGGCGAGGCTTTCAGGCGTGTGCTATCGGGATAAGCAGGCAAGCATTCGGTCCAGTTATTTAAGAATCGATGTACTAGGATATCTTACCATCATTTTCCGATAAAGTACATATCTTTTTTATTGAAATATGGCGGGCGCGATTTTATAATCGTACATATAGTTCATTAGAAGTATTTTCACTTTCTGGATTTACAAGAGGCAAATGATCGAATATATTGCGTGCGAAGTGTGTTTGCTGCATATTTTAAGAGCGGCACTATTCCTTTTTCGATCAGTTATGAAAAACTCTTATTTGACACTGCTGCCATAGAGTACAAATTCCCGGCATAATGCGGGATGAAAGAAAAAAGATGGAAGAGAACATAAAAACAAAAGTTGAGATATCTGTCCGCGAATTTGTTGAGTTTATCTGCCAATCGGGTGATATTGACAACCGGATGGCGAGGCTTGATACCGAGGCCATGAAGGATGGCTCGCGGCTTCACCGCAAGCTTCAAAAAAGCGCGGGGGAGGATTACAGGGCTGAAATGCCGCTAAAGCACGAGGCAGCGGTGGAATATGACGGCGAGATCTTTTTGCTGTGCCTTGATGGGCGGGCGGACGGTATTTTTGAACTGGATGAAACAATATATATAGACGAGATCAAAACGACACTGCGAAATCTGAAACGCATGGAGGCGCCTGTCGGGGTGCATCGCGCCCAGGCCATGTGTTACGCGTATTTTTATGCATACGGACATGTTTGTGAAAGAATAGGGATACGCATGACCTACTGCAACAGGGATACGGAGGAAGTGGCGTATTTTAAGGAGGTCTTTGATTTTACAGAGCTTAAGGAATGGTTTGACGGTCTGGTAAATGAATACGCGAAATGGGCCGCCTATGAGATAAAATGGAAAAGAAAACGTGATGCTTCCATAAAGGCCGCGTCCTTTCCGTTTGAATACAGGGAAGGTCAGAAACGACTGGTATCGGCAGTGTACAGAACTATTGAGAGCGGGAAAAAGCTCTTTGTGGAAGCGCCTACGGGTGTGGGCAAGACCATGTCTACGGTCTTTCCCGCCGTCTGGGCGGTGGGCGAGGGAAAGGTCAGCAAGATTTTTTACGGTACGGCCAAGACCATTGCCAGGACTGTAGCCGAGGAAGCTTTTGAGATACTGCGCAGCCGCGGCATTTCCTTCCGTTCGGTAACCATTACCGCAAAGGAAAAGCTGTGCGTGCTGGATAAACCCGAGTGCAACCCTGAAGCCTGCGAGCGGGCAAAAGGACATTTTGACAGGGTAAACGACGCGGTATATGATATGCTGACCCACGTGGAATATATCGATCGTGCTGTGATAGAAAGCTACGCGGAAAAACACATGGTGTGTCCGTTTGAGATGTGTCTCGACGTGACCCTGTGGGCGGACGCGGTAATTTGTGATTACAATTATATTTTCGACCCGGAGGCCCGCCTGAAACGGTTTTTTGAAGGAAACGGCCAGGGCGGCTTCTGCCTGCTCATAGACGAGGCTCACAATCTGGTGGAAAGAGCCAGGGAAATGTACAGCGCAGAACTGGTAAAAGAAGATCTGCTACAGGCAAAAGCAGACATAAAAAAGGCACCCGCGCCGTTTGGAAACAATAAAAACGTTGATGGTCAAATGGAGATGACCGGGTTGTATAATGCCGGAAATGAAGATCGGGAAAACTACGGAACAAACGAAACGCAAAATGGTAATACAACGGAAGACGAAGCCTCATATACCGAAGGAGGAGAAAACACATCCCAAAATCGTGGTTCCGCCGCAAGGGCGCGGGAACGGGTATGCTCCGTACTGGAAGCCTGCAATAAGACGATGCTTAAGCTGAAACGTGAGACTGATGAATTCCAGGTGTGGGACGGCTGCAATGAGCTGGCTTCAAGCGTGGAACGCTTTTGCCTGACTTATGAGGAGATTTCAAGGGATCTGAAGCTTCCTGCGGAGAACTCCTCCAAACTGCTCGATGTATACTTTGCTGCCAGGCATTTTGTGGAAATGTATAATGAGAGAGAGGATGATTACGAGGTTTACAGTGATTATACCGATGACAGGCATTTCAGGGTAAGGCTTCAGTGCATGGATCCCGCTGGCAAGCTGAAAGCCTGCACAGAGCCCGTAAATAGCACTGTCATGTTCTCGGCTACGCTGCTTCCGATCAAATACTATATGGAACAGCTTGGAGGAAGCAGCGATGATTATTCCGTGTATGCCCCTTCACCGTTTGATACTTCGAAACGTCTGATCATGGTAGCAAGTGATGTGAGCACCAAATATACGAGGAGAAATGAGGCGGAATATCGCAGGATCGCCGATTATATAAATGGATTTGTGAAGGCCAGAAAAGGCAACTATCTGGTGTTTTTCCCGTCCTACGCGGTGATGGAAGGCATTGCTGAAATCCTGGAAGAAAACTCCGGATGGATGCGCTACGAACCCGTAAGCGGGGAGGAGGCCGAGGGGTCGCAAAGCCCGGAATGTGAAAGATACCTGAAGGAGTCCGATGGGACAGATGACGCGACGCCGGAGAATGTTGCGCTTATCGTACAGGGACGCGGGATGAGTGAGCGCAGCAAGGAGGACTTTTTAAATACCTTCCGCGAAGCGCCCGATACTACACAGGTGGGCTTCTGCGTGATGGGAGGCATATTTTCCGAAGGGATCGATCTGAAGAATGACAGGCTGATAGGAGTGGTCGTAGTCGGTACGGGACTCCCCATGGTATGCAACGAACGGGAGCTGTTCAGAAATTATTTTGATGAAAGGAAATCCAGCGGATTTGAGTACGCATATCTGTATAACGGCATGAATAAGGTCATGCAGGCATCAGGACGCGTTATCCGTACGACTGAGGATGTGGGCGCCATACTGCTGCTGGATGAAAGATTCTTAAACCGCCAGTATACCGCTCTGTTTCCGAAAGAATGGAACGATTACAGAATAGTCAACGCAAAGTCGATGAATAAAGAACTTGAAGATTTTTGGAGTATGCATTAAAATAGTATAAATATATTCTGGGGGACAGTTTATGAAATACTACTTCATTGTGAACCCTGCTGCGAAGACCGGAAAGGGAATAGGACTGTGGGACGAGATCAAAGACAGGCTCGATTCCTCAAAGATAGATTATGAAGCATTTTTCACGACAGGAGCCGGAAGCGCGGCTTCCATAGCCCGCGATATCTGCAGAGATCATCCCGAGGCGAAGAGGATAGTTATTGTGGGCGGGGACGGCACCTTCAACGAAGCTGTTAACGGGCTGAGTGATTACAGCAGGATCACTCTGGGACTGATCCCGGCCGGATCGGGCAATGATCTGGCCAGAGGACTTAAGATCCCTACCGACCCGATAAGGGCTCTGCAGCATGTTATTCATCCGAGGGAATTTAAAAAGGTCGATCACGGCTTGGTGGAATTTCTGGACGGAGAGGGCGGAAGCCGCAGGTTTGCGGTTTCAAGCGGTATCGGATATGATGCTGATATTTGCTACCAAGCCGGCAGATCACCGCTGAAAAAGATCCTTAACAGATTCGGACTTGGCTCGTCAATTTATTATATTACAGGCCTTAAGCTGATTTTCATGAACAGGCGAGCAAAAACCACGGTCCTGCTGGATGGAAAGAGAAAGCTTAAATGCGACAGAACGGTTTTTATTACGGCTATGAACATGCTGTATGAGGGCGGCGGTTATCCTATGGCGCCCGGAGCGGATCCGAGCGACGGAAAGCTCTCGCTGCTTATGGTTGACGGCATTACCAGACTCAAGCACTGTTTGCTGATGCTCAAGGTGAGAAAGGGGGAACATATCAGGTTTTCCGGTGTGGATGAATATACAGGCAGGACATGTGAGATCGAAGCCGACAGACCGCTCATAGTTCATACCGACGGGGAATTTGCCGGGAAACACAGCCACATACGCTATTCCATCCTGCCGGAACAGATACGGATGATGGTGTGACCGGTGTTTCATTAAGGAACCAGCTTGTCGCAGGATAGAATTAATGGAACAAGGATTAAAGTGAAAAGGAAAACAGAAAAAGGAAAAAAGGAAAAAAGAAAAAGGAAGAGGGAAAGGAAGGATAGCTACCATGAAGATCAGTTTTTCAACACTTGCCTGTCCGGATTTTGGCTGGACAGACATCTACTCGATGGCGAAGGACTTAGGGTTTGACGGTATCGAGGTCCGCGGTATCGGTGAGGATATCTCGGCGGTCAAGTCTCCTGTGTTTCAGGGTGACAGGCTTAAAAATACCATTAAGAAATTAAAGGATCTGAAACTGGAGATCCCCTGTCTGGCCAGCGGGTGCTGCCTCAAGGATGAATCGAAACATGACGCTGTGATAGAAGAGCTTACCGCCTATATTGAGCTGGCAGATAAGCTGGGGACGCCCTATATAAGGGTTCTGGCAGATAAGGAACCCGAACCGGTCAATGATATCAATGACGAGTATATAGTGGGAGTTTTAAAGGAACTGGCCACTGTAGCGGAAAAGTACACAAATGTGACACTGCTGGTCGAGACCAACGGTGTTTATTCGGATACTTTAAGGCTCAAACGCCTGATAGATAAGACCGGCAGTCCTAAGGTCGCGGTACTGTGGGATATCCATCATCCATACAGGTATATGGGGGAATCTCCCGACGAAACCGTTAAGAATCTCGGGGATCTTATTAAACACGTACACGTGAAGGATTCCATTATGGAGGACGGCAAGCCCAAGTACAAACTCATGGGTGAGGGCGATATGCCTCTGCGCAATGTGTTCTCCGCGCTGCAGGAGATCGGATACAGCAACTATATTTCCCTCGAGTGGGTAAAACGCTGGGCAAGGGACCTGCAGAGCGCGGGTATCGTATTCCCTCATTTCGCGCACTACATGTCACAGTACAGGGAGGAGAAGGCGTCACTCTTGCAGGACAATGCCTCCCATACAGGCAAGTTCGTGTGGCCTAAGGAACAGCTCATAGACCTTACATTTCCCGACGTTCTGGACCGTATGTGCAAGGAATTTCCCGAGCAGTACGCGTTCCGTTATACCGAGCTTGATTATACCAGAACATATATTGAATTCAGAAATGATGTAGATACGTTTGCGCGCAGCCTGATCGCCATGGGCGTGAGGAAGGGCGACCACGTTGCCATCTGGGCAACCAATGTGCCTCAGTGGTATATCACCTTCTGGGCTACTACCAAGATCGGCGCGGTGCTGGTCACGGTCAATACCGCCTACAGGATCCATGAGATCGAGTATCTGCTGCGCCAGTCCGATACTCACACTCTGGTGATGATAGAGGGCTATAAAGATATCCCGTATGCTGATATCGTTGCCGAGCTGTGTCCGGAATTAAATGAATGTGAACCCGGCAATCTGCATGCCGAGAGGCTTCCCGTTCTGCGCAATGTGGTAGTGGTAGGCTCGAAGCGCCCCGGATGCTATACCTGGGATGAGGCGATAGCGCTTTCGGAGACCGTATCCATGAAGGAGGTCGAGTTCCGCCGCCGTTTCATAGATAAAAATGACGTGGCGAACATGCAGTACACCTCCGGAACCACAGGCTTCCCCAAGGGCGTTATGCTCACTCACTATAATGTGGTCAATAACGGAAAGGCGATCGGAGACGGCATGGATCTGTCCACCGCGGACCGCATGATGATACAGGTGCCCATGTTCCACTGCTTCGGCATGGTACTGGCCATGACGGCCTCGATGACGCATGGAACCACGATGTGCCCCATTACCGCATTTTCACCGAGGAAAGGTTTGGATTGCATCAACAGGGAGAAAATCACCGCTTTTCACGGCGTTCCCACCATGTTTATCGCAATGCTCGGGCATGAAAATTTCCCGAAGACAGATTTCTCCTACATGAGAACCGGCATTATGGCGGGAAGCCCCTGCCCGATCAAGGTCATGCAAGAAGTGGTCGACAAAATGAACATGAAAGAGATCGTCATCGTATACGGTCAGACCGAGGCTTCGCCGGGATGTACCATGAGCAAGACTACCGATTCACTCGAAGCAAGGGTCAATACCGTGGGCGGTGAGATGTTCGGCGTGGAATGCAAGATAGTCGATCCCGAGACCGGCGCGGATCTTCCGGACAATGTGGACGGCGAGTTCGTGGCGCGCGGCTACAATATCATGAAGGGTTACTATAAGATGCCCGAGGCCACGGCAGCAGCTATCGATGAGAATGGATGGCTACATACCGGAGACCTGGCCCGCAGAACTCCCGAAGGGTACTACAAGATCACCGGCCGCATCAAGGATATGATCATCCGCGGAGGCGAGAATATCTACCCGAAGGAGATCGAGGAATTTATCTATACGCATCCGAAGGTAGAGGATGTACAGGTCATCGGTGTTCCCGACAAGGATTACGGCGAGGAGATACTGGCCTGTGTGATCTTAAAAGACGGTGAGAGCCTGACCGAAGACGAACTTAAGGATTACGTGCGCGAGCATATGGCAAAGCATAAGGTTCCGAGGTATGTGACTTTCGTGGATTCCTTCCCGATGAACGCGGCCGGCAAGATCCTCAAGTACAAGATGCGCGAGGACGCTGTGGAGATGCTTGGGCTTCAGGCTGCAAACGCCATTGAGACGGCTTAATAAATGTGTATCAATGATCATGGTGAAAAGAACGAAATAGTGATGCGGTGGATTACAAAGGCAGGAAGATAATTATCAAAAATGCAGTGAAATAACACTGATACGGGTAAATGCCATGAATAATGTCAGGGAGTATCTAAAAGACGGCGATATCGTACAGGATGACATTACTACCAACAGGCCGAGAACAACACTTTTGCTCAGGAAAGGGACTACGGTCACTGAGCATCTGTTAAGCTCGCTCGAAAAATTCGAGTGTGATTTTAAGGAGATCAATTTCGTCGTATCCCGAAACGGCGAAATAGTGAGTAACAGCTCTAATATTACCGAAGCCCCCGCGGAACCGCATGTCAAAACGGAACAGAAGGATCCGGCAGCAGTCAGTTTTTCGGAAAGCCTTAAAAACGATGCCGTAAAGGCGGCCAGGCAGTTATTTGCGGAAAATGTGACCATGCAGGAGATAAGGAATACTTCCGAGGAACTGTCACATGATATCACCGATACCTTGCTCTTGGCCGGTGCGAACGCCAATGTCTGTATTCAGGATCTCAGGGTCACTGATGAATATACGTATCAGCACAGTGTGGATGTAGGAGTGCTGGCCGCGCAGCTGGCCAGACGCCTGGGATGGGGTGAAAAAAAGGTCAATATGGCTGCCCAGTCCGGTATCCTTCATGATATAGGCAAGAAGCGCGTGCCATTGGAAATACTTAATAAGCCCGGTAAGCTTACCGATGAGGAATTTGCCGTGATGAAGCTGCATCCGGTGTATGCTTATAAAGAACTGTCGGGAATACGTGATATGGATAACGAGATCAAGCTCGGGGCGTTTGAGCATCATGAAAAGATCAACGGAAAGGGCTATCCCAGAGGCCTGTATGGTGACCAGATCAGTGAGATAGCCCAGATACTCGCGATCGCGGATGTTTATGACGCTCTGACCAGTAAACGCCCTTACAAGGATGGTATGAGCTCGGCCAGAGCTGTCGGGATCATGACCGAAATGATGGGCGGATTCAATCAGAGGTTCTTTGCGACATTTTTGAACTGCATTACCATTTATCCCGTAGGTTCGCACGTGATATGTACGGACGGCTTCTCCTACAGGGTGGAAAAGCATGTCCCCGGACATCCGACGAAGCCCTTACTGCTCAACGAATTTACCGGCAGGAGGATCGATCTGCTCGAAAGAAGGGATATTTCCATATTCGGAGAAGACTGCGAGGAGATCCGAAACAAGTTGAATCTGAATAAATAAGCTTTTCAGCTTTCGGACAGTACTATCAGGCTGTCCCCGGACCCGAGCGTGATCTCTTCCGATAAAGCGGGGTTAAAGAAGCTTTCGTAGGTTTCGCCTCTGAGATATCCCATAAAGATGCATTTGTTTGAAAGGGCAAGGTTTCTGAGCTGAACGGTCGTATATACGCCTTCGAGCCCGAAATTCTTTGCCCTTTTAAGGTACAGCTCGTTGCCACGGCTGGCCAGGATCTCCTTATAAAGCCCATTCAGCTCGTAGTTTTCGCACAGCTGCGCAAGGAACAGGGACGACATGTTTGAAGCTACGACGTAATCCATATGTTCTTCTTCCCTGATGAGGTTGAGGTTGGATTTCTTGCGCATTTCCGCTGTTATGTTGAATTTCAGACCGTTCTTTGTTCTTATATCCCTTAATCGCATAATGCGGAAAATGCTCTGTATATCTGCTTCCTCATCTTCAAGAGTATAGTCGCTCAAGAGCACCACGTGATCGACTTTTTTGGCTATCCCGGACAGATTTTCCATTTCATCTATATCGTCATCGTAAATGGTCATCTTACGTTTTTCTGCTTCATTTCCGACCTTTATTGCGGAAGCCTCCTTTTCCTCCGGAATTCCGGCTACGATAACTTCCGTGATGTTTTCTGACAGCTCGCGGTATACCAGTTTAAATGAAGAATTGTATCCGATGATCACGATACTTTTGCCGGTTTCGGAAGATTTATATCTGCCCATCGGCATTTCGTGATATTTTGAGTCGGTCAGAACAGCTGATCCCGCTTCCTGCGAGAATACGATTATTCTGTCATTTTGAGCTATTTTGCGGTCTTTATCCGGATTCAGGATGATCTCTCCATCGTGGATCAGCCCTATCGGTACAGCGTTATCCAGCCTGTATGACAGTTCACTAAAGCTCATACCGGCGGCTTCTTCTATTGAAATATAATAAAACTCGTTGCCTTCGAAAGAAAAAACTTCCCTGAAAGCATCGGAAAGACCTGTCTGGGAGCAGGAGTGAGCGACCATTCTCGCAATGGCGTTTCTCATCTGGATAGTGGTAACGTTATGTCTGGCAGCAACTGTATCCGGGAATCTGTGCTCGTTCCTGGATACAAGCGCGCTGACTCTGACGTTCTCGTTGTCCGCGCTGTTGATCAGCAGGGAAACAGCGAGAAGGGCTTTGATGGTATTCATATCGTCCATCGGGTTGATCAGGATATGTCTGCTGGTAGTCAGGGAGAGCTTTTCAAGTGAGGCGGGATCATAGATGTCTATGGTCCTGAAAATGAGCTTCACATTCTTCGGAACGTCCAGATTGTCGAATACAGCTTCTCTCATCTCTTCACTGCTGACATCGCTGGCAATAACAACGGTGCGCTTCTCGGATCCCGCCGCCAGGATGATCTGCTTTATCAGAGTGTATTCACCGGGAATAAATCCCAGGATAACAAGGTGATCGTTTTCAAGAACTCTGGATTTTCCGTCTTTTAAGCCATCGATATGCTCTTCGATGGCATTTGAAATGATACCGATCAGGACACTGGTGATCAGAAGGCCGACGATCGCAGCGACCGCCATTACGATCAGGTACGCGTCGAACCGTCGCCATCGGAATAATAAGGCATCCAGGCATTGATGATGGTCGCGAAGCTGTCCCAGAAGACATCGGTGCCGAATTGGGCTTCGCTGAAGCCCAATACTACCAGAATTACCGCGAACAGGACGATTGCCGCAGCAGAAGCGACAGCAAGAAGTCTGATCAGGGAAGATGAACCCTTCTGCATCTGTGTATCGAACCAATAAGCAAACTTTTCCTTGAAAGAATTCTTCATTTCAGATCTTTGCTTCCTTTCTGTTAATTAATTATTCCGGTTACACCTGTTTTTTATTGTATCATTTTCTGCAATTGCTTTCAATAAAAACCGCAAGGATTGAGTTGTATATGGTATGAAATATGTGGTATGATCTTATATTATTGAACGTCAGGAACAGCACTGCTGCTTCTGACAGGTCAGGGACGGTTTTTTGCCCGTTGCTGACGTCATTATATACCGAAATCAAGGAGGAAACAGTAATGAAGAAGATGCGTAAGCTTTTGTCTCTGGTGCTGGCACTCGCTGTCATCATCGGAAGCTTTGGGAGCGGAAGGCTTTATGCACATGCGGAGGAGAATCCTTCGCTCATCAGCGCGAAAGTTGAGGAAGGCAGCAAGTCCAACGGGTTTACTCTGAAGAGACTTCAGGAGGACAGGAGCATTAACGGAAATGTTGAGATCTGGGAGCATGACAAGACCGGTGCGACCGTATTTCTGTTGATAAACAGCGACCCTGAAAGGGCGTTCGGGATACTTTTCAAGACAGAACCCGAAGACAATACGGGCAAGCTCCATATCCTGGAGCATGCATGCTGTACCGCCAGCGAAAAATATCCCGGCAGAAACGTGTTCTTTGATCTGATATCGCAGGGATTCTTTACCGACACAAATGCCTCTACCTGGCACTCGTCCACAAACTATTATATCGGTTCGCTGGATGAAAAGGAACTATTGAATGCCGCGGATTATTATCTGGACTGCGCGTTTCACGGTGAGGTAAGGAATGACAGAAGGTATTTTGACCGTGAGGCATGGAGATATGTGATCGCGAGTGAGGATGATCCGCTGGAGGTCACCGGAGTTGTTTACAGCGAGATGAAGGGAATCCTGTCCGATATTACTTCTTATGCGCTCAGAGACGTGTTCAGATATCTTTATCCGGATTCCAATTATGTGTATGAAAGCGGCGGTGATCCGGACGAGATATTGAACCTCACCTATGAGGAGCTTGTCGAGTTTTATAACTGGTGTTATCATCCCTCGAACTGCTACGCGATAGCATATGGAGATATTGAACGTGAAAAGTGGCTGGAAAAATTCGACAGTTATTTTTCACAGTTCGAAAGGGAGGAATTCACTGCCCCCGAAAAGTATGTTCCCAAGGGAAACTATGGCACTGTGAACGCTGATTTCCCGGTTGCGGCAGATACGGCCGACTTAAGAGGGGCTCTCATATACATATGGGATCTTCCGGATACTCTGACATATGCTGAGTTTACTGCTTTATCAGTACTTTCGGCATATGAGAGCGAGATCACGTCTCCTATCATGCAGGCGCTTAACAGTTCGGGCATAGGTTCGGGATATGCGATCACGCCCTATAGCTACGGTGACCAGAAACAGTTTTTGATCTACGCATTTGATGCGGATACAAGCAGGAGCGATGAATTCAGAAACATAATTGACAATGAGCTTGCCGCGATCTTAAAATCAACTATCGATAAGGAAACGATAGATTGCCTTTTTGAACAGCAGCTTATCGAAGATGAGCTGGGTTTTAATACCTCAGGTGTCGGGATCAGCTGTGTTTCTGCCCTTACATCTGCCATTGAGGCCGGAGATGTAGAAGGAATGATACTTGATCCCGATGTACTGGAAAAAGCTGAGGCAATGTTCGATGAGAATAAGATACTCGACCTGTTCGGAGAAAACGTCCTGAACAACGATAATAAGCTGGTTTATGCGCTGACTCCCAAGCCGGGGCTTGCAGAAGAAAAAGAAGCTGCTCTGAAGAACATGCTCGCTGAAAGAAAAGCAGCCATGAGCAAAGAGGAGCTTCAAAAGGTGATCGCGGATTCGTTGGCCTACGAAGAGTGGAATGCAACCGCAGGAACCGATCCCGCTACACTTGCAAAACTTATTACTGCGGATCCCGACAATCTTGATATCACTGCCCCTGTATATGATACAAAGATTGAAAAGAAAGACGGCGTGACTGTTGCGACTGCGGAAGTAAACAGTGATGTTTCGTACTACTCGATATCGTTTGATATATCAAACCTGTCCAAGACACAGGCGCGTTACCTGAACGAATATATACAGTATATGGGAATGTCGACGACTACCCGCACTCAGGAGCAGGTGACCAATGATCAAAGAAAGTATCTCAACGGTCTCAATATAGCCATAACCGGTCAGACGATAGAAGGCAGGGATGTTCCTTATCTGGTAATTTCGTTCTATGCTTTTAACGACAATCTGGAGAAGGCATTGGATCACATTTTTGACATGCTGTACAATACGGATATTGAAAATGCGTACAATGCTTCATATATTGCGCAGCTGTCTTCGTACTTCACCGGTCTTTATTCAGACCCGGGTAATATGTTCGGATTGATCGTTTCTGCAGCCGCTTCATATTCCGACTTCCCCAATCTGCTTGCCTGGAGAGTGAACGGAATAGGCCGGTATAAGATGCTTAACAAGGCGCTTTCGAGCGAGGAGAATTTTGGAAAACTCCTGGCGGGAATGAGCTCTGTGAGAAATAAGGTCGTAAAAAGACAGAATGGTATCGTGACCATAGTGGGCAGCAAGGATTCGAGACAGGCCTCGATAGATCTGATACTTGCCAGATTCCCCAAGGAAAACAAAAAATATAAGGCAGGTACGATAACGAAGCCGACCGGAGGCAGCAAGTCATTCGCGATGGAAATGAACACACAGGCATCCTACCTGTTCTCTGCTGACAGTGAAAAGGCAGAGCCCAAGGAACTTGCTGCTAAGATGATGGCCATGAAGCTTATGATGGATACGATGTATATTCCTGAATTCAGATTTGCTCTGGGTGGATACTCCGTTTTCTGCGGGACGGTCGCAAGGGGCATATCATATACTGAGCTGTACAGTATGCCTGAATTTTCAAATTCATGGAAACGCTGCCTTGAAACTCCCGATGAACTGGAGAAGCTCCTGGACGAGATCAGCGATGAGATGCTCGATGGCTATAAACTTAGCCTGATGTCACAGATGCTGACACCTCAGGGTGAATGGAACATGGCAGCAAACGAGCTTAGCTGGATCATTATGGGATATGATACAGATCCTTCATATGAGATAGCGGAATATATCAGGAATCTGACAGTAGAAGATCTGAAAGCGGTTGTTCCTGCGATAAGAAGAGCTTTTGAAAATATGGGAGTTGCCGTGATAGGAACTACCGATGAAATTGAAGCAAACAAAGATATGTTTGACAGGATTTATGTATTGAAGTAATCATACAGACTGCAAAGGGGCAGGTATCATTATCTGCCTCTTTTGCGTCGCTTGCAAAGGGTGAACATGAGAAAAATACTGATCACTAACGACGACGGTATAGATGCCGACGGGATAAGAAGGCTGGCCGAGGCTGCCTCAAAGCTCGGTGAAGTGTGGGTGATCGCTCCGGAAAAACAGCGGAGCGCTGCTTCACACAGCATCATGTTGAGGGAAGTTGTTAAAATAAAAGAACATGATTTTCCGATAAAGGGAGTAATGGCTTTTGCCTGCAGCGGAACACCGGCAGACTGTGTCAGGGTTGGAGCCTTAAGCGTCATGCCTTATGCTCCGGATGTGGTTTTGTCGGGAATAAATTACGGCTACAATGTCGCGGGCGACATACAGTATTCCGCTACGGCAGGCGCCGCTTTTGAAGCGGCATATCAGGGCTTCGGAGCTATTGCTTTTTCCGAGGACGCAGGCGCGTGCCATGAAGTGACTGATGCTTATCTTGACGAATTGCTGGAGGAGTATATTGACGCGAAGCACGGCAGAAACCAGATACTGAACATCAATTTTCCGGGGTGTTCCCTGGCGGAATGCAAGGGGGTGCAAAGGGGATGTATTACTTCCATAGATTCATTTTACCACGCAAGGTATAAGCTTTTGGAGACCCGTGAAGACGGCACGCGTTTTTATATCGTGGATGATATCTATAATGAGAAAGCCGAGGAGGGAAGCGATCTGAGAGCGGTTATCGACAGGTATATATCTGTCGGGATCGTTAGGAATATTTCGTAGCTTGTTGAAAAGTGCTGAAAAAACCGCCTTAGATACGGGAAAAACTGTTAAAATAATTCTTGACAACAGTACAAAATGCGCTTATAATGCACTTCGTACGCGCTTTTCGTACTGTTGTTTTTGTGTGCGTAAATCCGCATAAAAACACTGTATTTAGCGCGAAGCAGCCGATTTTTACATCAAATATTCGAAGAAGGAGGAAAAATTAATGCCTACATTTAATCAGTTAGTCAGGAAGGGCAGACAGACGCTTGAGAAGAAGTCAACAGCTCCCGCATTGCAGAGAAGCTACAACTCACTCAACAAAAAGTCCATCGAGACTTCATCGCCTCAGAAGCGCGGCGTTTGTACTGCAGTTAAGACCGCAACACCTAAGAAGCCTAACTCGGCACTTCGTAAGATCGCCAGGGTTCGTCTTTCCAACGGCATCGAGGTTACGAGCTATATTCCCGGCGAAGGACATAACCTTCAGGAGCATAGCGTTGTCCTGGTTCGCGGCGGTCGTGTAAAGGATCTTCCCGGTACGCGTTATCATATCGTTAGAGGCACGCTTGATACAGCGGGCGTTGCAAACCGCAAGAAAGCGCGTTCAAAATACGGTGCGAAGAGACCTAAGAAGAAATAACAGGATCTTATAGTTATTCCCATAATTCAATAGTTTGGCTTAATTTTTTCAATGAACGGCTGCCGCGGTAAAGATCAGATATCGTTTCCGCGCAAACTTTGACAAAGATTTTTCCAAGCGTGTTGACACTGATAAATATGTGAGTACCTATGATCTAATGGCAGCATTTGCTGCGAATTCGTTAAGGAGGGAAGAAACATGCCACGTAAAGGACATACACCCAAAAGGGATGTATTGGCCGATCCTATTTACAACAGCAAGATCGTTACCAAGCTGATCAACAACATCATGCTGGACGGCAAGAAGGGAACGGCTCAAAGGATTGTTTACGGCGCATTTGACAAGGTTGCCACTACTACAGGCAAAGATGCCATGGAAGTGTTTGAGGCAGCTATGAACAACATAATGCCCGTACTCGAGGTTAAGGCCCGTCGTATCGGCGGCGCGACATATCAGGTACCTATCGAGGTAAGACCTGAAAGACGCCAGGCACTGGCTCTGCGCTGGATGACCACATTCTCACGCAAGCGCGGCGAGAAGACGCAGATGGACAGACTGGCAGGCGAGATCATGGATGCCGCCAACAACACCGGCTCCGCAGTCCGCAGGAAAGAAGATATGCATAAGATGGCAGAAGCCAATAAGGCATTTGCTCACTTTAGATGGTAATTTTTGGAGGTTAAAGTTTTGGCTGGAAGAGAATATCCTTTGGAGAGGACAAGAAATATCGGTATCATGGCCCATATCGATGCCGGCAAGACCACGCTTACAGAGCGTATACTTTACTACACCGGCGTAAACTATAAGATAGGCGATACCCATGAAGGTACAGCTACAATGGATTGGATGGAGCAGGAACAGGAAAGGGGTATTACGATCACTTCAGCCGCAACTACCTGCCACTGGACGCTTGAGGAGTTTACCAAGCCCAAACCCGGAGCATTGGAGCATCGTATCAATATTATCGACACACCCGGTCACGTTGATTTTACGGTAGAGGTAGAAAGGTCTCTGCGCGTCCTAGACGGCGCGGTAGGCGTTTTCTGTGCCAAGGGCGGCGTTGAGCCCCAGTCCGAGACTGTATGGCGCCAGGCCGACAAGTACAATGTTCCCCGTATGGCGTTTGTCAACAAGATGGACATTGCAGGTGCCAATTTCTACAACGTAGTAGACATGATCCGCACCAGGCTCTCTAAGAACCCTGTGCCGATCGAGCTTCCTATCGGAAAGGAAGATACCTTCAAGGGTATCATCGATCTTTTCGAGATGAAGTCATATATCTACAATGACGAAAAAGGCGAGGATATTACAGTTGGTGATATCCCTGCCGACATGCAGGACGAAGCAGCCGATTACAGATCCAGGATGATCGAATCCATCTGCGAAACGGATGATGATCTGATGGAGCAGTATCTGGATGACAAGATTCCCGGTACCGACGCGTTAAAGGCGGCGCTTCGTAAGGCAACTATCGAAGGAACCATTATTCCCGTGCTTTGCGGCACGGCGTACAGGAACAAGGGCGTGCAGAAGCTCCTTGACGCAGTCATCGAGTATATGCCCGCGCCTACGGATGTTCCCGATATCAAGGGAACCGATCTTAACGGCAATGAAGTACACAGAAAGTCTTCTGACGAAGAGCCTTTTGCGGCGCTTGCCTTCAAGATCATGGCTGATCCTTTTGTAGGAAAGCTTGCGTTCTTCCGCGTATACTCGGGTATGATGAACACTGGTTCATATGTACTCAATGCGTCGAAGGACAAGAAAGAACGTGTAGGACGTATCCTTCAGATGCACGCCAACAAGCGTATGGAGCTGGATAAGGTTTATTCAGGCGATATCGCCGCTGCAGTAGGCTTAAAGGTGACTACTACAGGTGATACCATCTGTGACGAGCAGCATCCGGTAATACTCGAGTCTATGGAATTCCCGGAGCCCGTTATCGATATCGCTATCGAGCCCAAGACCAAAGCAGGTCAGGACAAGATGGGCGAGGCGCTTGCAAAGCTGGCTGAGGAGGATCCCACGTTCCGTGTTACTACCAATCCCGAAACGGGACAGACGATCATCGCCGGTATGGGTGAGCTGCATCTGGATATCATTGTGGACAGACTCCTTCGTGAGTTCCATGTTGAAGCCAATGTAGGCGCTCCTCAGGTTGCATATAAGGAAGGCATCACCAAAGAGGTTGAAGTTGATTCCAAGTATGCAAAGCAGTCCGGAGGACGCGGACAGTACGGACACTGCAAGGTTATATTCTCACCTATGGATGTCAACGGCGACAAGACTTATGAATTTGAGTCTACCGTTGTCGGAGGCGCGATTCCGAAGGAATATATCCCCGCTGTATCCGATGGTATCGAGGAGGCTATGAAGGCCGGTATCTTAGGTGGCTATCCGGTACTCGGTGTTCATGCGAACTGCTACGACGGATCGTTCCATGAGGTCGATTCAAGTGAAATGGCATTCAAGATCGCAGGTTCCATGGCTTTCAAGGAGGCTATGCAGAAAGCCAATCCGGTTCTCTTAGAGCCCATCATGCGTGTGGAGATCACTGTTCCCGAGGATTACATGGGAGATGTTATCGGAGATATCAGCTCCCGCCGCGGCAGGATCGAAGCTACCGAGGATATCAACGGAACCAAGCTTATCCGCGGATATGTTCCGCTGTCCGAAATGTTCGGATATACCACGACCCTTCGTTCAAAGACTCAGGGACGCGGCGCTTATTCAATGTTCTTCTCAACCTATGAGCCTGTACCGAAGAACGTACAGGAGAAGGTTCTGCTGAACAAGGGTAAGTAAATTATTTTGAAATTATACTTGAAAAATAAAGCGCTATGAAATATAATGTAGCGTAGGATGCTCAAAAAGAGCGAAAAAATTAGGAGGAATTTTTAAAATGGCAAAAGCAAAATTCGAAAGAACCAAGCCCCATTGTAACATTGGTACCATTGGCCACGTTGACCATGGTAAGACCACTCTGACCGCTGCTATTACCAAGACCCTTCATGAGAGACTCGGACTTGGCGAGTTCGTAGAATTCGATAAGATCGACAAGGCTCCCGAAGAGAGGGCTCGTGGTATAACAATCTCCACTGCGCACGTTGAGTATGAGACCGAGAAGAGGCACTACGCACACGTTGACTGCCCCGGCCATGCTGACTACGTAAAGAACATGATCACCGGTGCTGCTCAGATGGACGGTGCTATCCTGGTTGTTGCCGCTACCGACGGTGTTATGGCTCAGACCAAGGAGCATATCCTTCTTTCCCGTCAGGTTGGTGTTCCGAAGATCGTTGTATTCCTTAACAAGTGCGATATGGTTGATGATGAAGAGCTTATCGAGCTCGTTGAGATGGAAGTTACCGAGCAGCTCGAAGAGTACGGCTTCAAGGGTTGCCCTATCGTTCGTGGTTCGGCTCTTAAGGCTCTGGAAGATCCTTCAGGTGAGTGGGGCGACAAGATCCTTGAGCTTATGCACACTGTTGATGATTACTTCCCGGATCCCGTTCGTGATACCGATAAGCCTTTCCTTATGCCTGTTGAGGACGTATTCTCCATCACCGGTCGTGGTACCGTTGCTACCGGTCGTGTAGAGCGTGGTGTTGTTCATGTATCTGACGAAGTTGAGATCGTTGGTGTTAAGGAAGAGACCCGTAAGGTTGTTGTTACCGGCGTTGAGATGTTCCGTAAGCTGCTTGATGAAGGTCAGGCAGGTGATAACATCGGTTGCCTCCTTCGTGGTGTAAACCGTACTGATATCGAGCGTGGACAGGTTCTTGTTAAGCCCGGTTCGGTTCACTGCCATAAGAAGTTTACCGCTCAGGTTTACGTTCTTACCAAGGACGAAGGTGGACGTCATACACCTTTCTTCAACAATTACAGACCTCAGTTCTACTTCAGAACAACTGACGTTACCGGTGTTACCGAGCTTCCTGCAGGCACCGAGATGTGCATGCCCGGCGATAACATTGAGATGACCATCGAGCTCATCCATCCCATCGCTATGGAGCAGGGACTTTGCTTCGCTATCCGTGAGGGTGGACGTACCGTTGGTTCAGGCAAGGTTGCTACAATCATCGAGTGATAAAAGCCCGAGAGCAGAGAAAGACATAAATATAAGCC
>JAILRI010000114.1 GCA_024698555.1 Lachnospiraceae bacterium | reverse complement strand
GGTACTCCACCAACAGTCGCAATCAATACTCCAACAAGCCTTTCTTATCAGGCAGCCTCGGACTTTGCATATACAAGGAGGACACGATGGCTGTTGATAAATCTCTTTTAACAGGAAGTATGACGATGCTGGTACTTAAGCTTTTGTCAAAGAAAGATATGTACGGATATGAGATGATCGATACCCTCAGAAAGAAGTCCCAGAATGTATTTGAACTAAAGGCCGGCACTCTTTATCCACTTCTTCACGGTCTTGAAGAAAAGGGTATGCTTACCGTTTATGAGCAGGAGTTTTTGGGTAAAACAAGAAAATATTACAGCATTACAAAAGATGGGAAAAAGATATTAAAGAGTAAGACTGATGAATGGAAAGAGTATTCCGGGGCTGTTTTCAATGTTTTGGAAATGGAGGGATGACGGCATGGAGGAATACATCAGAAAAACTAAAGTTTGGTAATATTAAGAAATCATGAAAAACTAAGAGTTGGTTAAAGAGCATTCCTCAAGTGGAGTACTTTTTTTATACAAAACTGAATTGGTGTCCAATCTGGACTTCATAAATCGTATATTAGTAAAAGGCTTTGTGAACTACGATCAGAGGATGTCTATGTATTGCTACGAAGGGTGGCAGCGATCATGATGATTTTTTCATGGCTTAGCTCTCTATATATTGAGAACGATATAATATGTGCCATAAATATACTGTATATAATATATTTTCTTGACATATTCTACCTTCTATGTTATCCTATGCATAGTGGCTTGGATGCATGGAGGTGTCATAATGAGTGATTTTCAAAAATTTTTGGATGAAAACCTGGGCAATGTTCGCATAAACAATACTGAAAGCGTTGATGTGCAGGATAGGTATGATATTTTCAAAGAAATTCGGGATATGATCGTTGCGCTCAGACATGAAAGCCATATGACACAGAAGGAACTGGCTGCAAAATGCGGCATTACGCAGGCCAATATCAGCAATCTGGAAAAGGGAACATCCAAGCCGACGATCGATTCGTTAAAGAAGATCGCTGATGCGCTTGGAATGCGCCTGGTCGTGGAATTCGTAGGTCGGGAGGTTGAGTGATGGCTTATTTCAGAAGACTATATGTTGAACGATACAGGGGGATAAGGGCGCTAAAGATCGATGAGCTTAAGGACGTAAATCTCATCGTCGGCGACAACAATTGCGGAAAGACAAGCGTGCTGGAAGCGGTACAGCTTCTCCGCACATCCGGAAACCTGGCGAACGTGTACCGGGTATCGAGATTAAGGGACAGCATAGCGGTCAGCAATGCAAATTCCATATTTGACAATTTCATCTGCATGTTCCCAAGGGAAAAGGACGGGGATTGCGAGATATCGATATCCGGCATCTGCAATGATAAGGACATCTCTTTTGACCTGAAGGGAAAAAAGGACCGGATCCTTCTCGATACGAAGGAGATTTCTGCATTAAGGGCCCGCATGTCGGACCTGCCCTCCGGCGAGATCGAAGCGGACGTATTTGAAGGAAATATACGACTGATATATGGTGATGAAGAAAAAGTCAGTAAGATCAGCGTGAACCAGTACGCCAGCGTGACGGGAACACCGACATCGGATAAGGACAGCTTCAACATAGTGTACGTGGCTCCTTTTGAACATTTGCGGGGGAGCATAATCAACCAGATCCTTAAGAATGAATCCTATAAGCAGATCTGCATCAAGGCGCTGCAACTGTTTGACCCGGATATTGAAGATATCATGATCTTCAAGAGCGATATCGGTAACCGACCGGTAGAATATATCAGACATAAGATACTAGGCGACATGCCGATCTCCTCATATGGTGACGGCATCAAGAAGGTTCTGGCGCTTAGCAATGCAATCGCTCAGGCCGCTGACGGGATACTCTTGATAGATGAAGTGGAGACGGCGATCCACAAGAAATATTTTGATGACATATTAAGGTTCATCGTAAAGGCTTGCAAGACCTTTCATGTTCAGGTGTTTATCACAACTCACAGCATAGAGGCTATCGATGGACTACTTGCCACACAGGATTATGATGAGCAGGATGATACTGACGACATATGCGTGTGCACTATCAAGAGAGTGTTAGATGCTTCCTATTCCAGGGTGCTTTCAGGACGTGAGGTATATGAGAACAGAGAAGCGTTCGGATTCGAGGTGCGCCTATGAATAAGATCATATTATGCGAAGGCGAGACGGATGCCATTCTTCTGAGCTATTATCTCGGAAAAGTGTCAGGATGGAAGTTTTGTAAAAAAGCACCGGCAAATATCGCGATTAAACCGGACGTTTTTGAGCAATCTGCAAACTGGTATGAAAACGGGGATGACAGGTTGTTGATATGCGCCGTCGGAGGCAAGAGCAATGTTGGCCCGTTCTTTAAGGAGAAGGTATTAAGACCCATTGTCGATGCGGGAGCTTTTTCACGTATTGCCCTGGTGCTTGACCGGGATGATAGTGAGATCAAGTCCATCGAGGATCACGCATCATCCGTTTTCAAACCGTTAATAAGCACTATGTGCAATAACGAATGGGTGCCGAACAAGTATATGGATGCGTATGCGACGGAGCAGATGATAGAAGGACTTCTGGTGGTGATCCCCACGGAACATGAAGGAGCACTGGAAACACTGATGATGGATTCTATCGCGGAGGATCCGTATGACGCGGTAATCGTTGATAGGGCAGGGGCCTTTATCACTGATATGAGAGCAGTGGCGTCAAAGTATCTGGGAAGTCGGAGAAGTGCAATAAAAGCACATCTGGGAGTCACGTGGGCTATACAGTATCCGGAAAAGGTGTTCAAACTGATGAACGAGCAGATCCTGAGCGTTAAATGGGAAAAGTCGGAAATACTTCATAAGTGCTTTGGAGAATTGGAAAAGATATAGATATGATGAAATTCTGTCTATAATATACATCACCCCGGGTATCTTAAAAAGATGCCCGGGGTGAATGAAGCACAGGGTTATTTTTCAATGGTAAATGATTCTATCCAGCTTCCTCTGATACTGAGTGGCTGATCGGCTTTTTTATAGCTAATAAAGCTATTTATCACCAATTTGTAAGTTCCAGCCGTGAGTTTATCGGAGGGGATAGTGATACTTGCACTGCCATCGGTAAATTGCTTCTTGTCGCTAAGGCTGCCATTTATGACTGTATTACCGTTCTGATCGATGATGCTGTATTCTTCGATCGCGATTTCGTCGGTGTAGACGTAAGGCGCCATAGTAGGAGCGTTAGCGGTTATTGTGACTGTAAGCTGTCCGATGTTTTCTACAACGTTGACTGTCAGCTCATCGGTAGCCTGTTCATAGGTTGTGCCGGTAACTGTTCCGACAATGTTCGTTTTATCCTTAAACAAACCGGAAAGTTTGCCTGTTGCTGCAAGAGCGGTAACACCACTCAAAGTGAGGACCAGGGCAAGTGCGGCAGCTATAACAGCCGGTTTTCTTACAAAAGTAATAAATCGGGTATTTGTATTCTTCTTAATTCCATTTGTATCCATATTTATGTTAACCTCCTCATTTCTGCAATTTCTGATGATCCGTTGCTTCATGTCATCAGGCATTTTGATATTTTTCATTTTACTGATTGTTTCTGTAATCTCGCTATCGATATCATTTGAAACGTTTCTAATACTGCTCATTTATGAAATCTCCTTTCCATACGCTTCTTTCAGTAGCCTGCGGGCTTTCTGCAGTCTCATCTTTATTGCGGATATTGTCTTGCCGGTCATTTTAGCGATTTCTTTGACACCGTATTCTTCTATATAGTGAAGGATCAGCACTGTTCTGAACTTTTCCGGCAGACTCATCATTGCCCCTATTATTCCGCTGTCAGTGTCGGTATGCGCAACATTCCTGATTATTGATTCGGCATCGGTTATAATTGCGGCTTCGATTGGCAGTTTTTCGAATGAATCAACCATTGTCGGATCATTCTCGGACAGATGACTGAAGTCAAAATCAGCCTCTGTATTCTCTTTATTCTGAATATATTGCATTATCTCATCGATATTTACTTCGCCCCGATGCTGCCTGATCTTTAAGATATCCTTACTTTTATTTATTACTACGCGGATCAGCCAGGCTTTTTTGTGTTCGGAATCATCGAACACGTTCTTTTGATCCAGATATTT
>JAILRI010000108.1 GCA_024698555.1 Lachnospiraceae bacterium | reverse complement strand
TATTCATAATCTAATATTATATGTTACCGTAATTAAATCGTTCTTTGCAAAGAGGATTTCAGCGGATTATCCGACGCTTTACACTCTGCGCGATCCGGTATCATTCATCTCCGGAACGGCCTGCCGCGTCTTCCTTCCTGCTCGATACCAGCTGGTTATAGGTAAAGGTACGGAAGCAGGCATATACAGGATCTTTACGATCCGCGTCAAGATCTCTGGCATACAGTCCCACCGTACAGCCTACAAAGCCTCCCGCAACTTCAGTTGAAAGCGAGGATATATCAATATTTTTTATCAGAGGCTTCATCTCCTTCTCATTACGGATCAGAACTGCAGCAGTCAGTCCGGTCACTACCAGCATGAGCATCACATTGGTTGATTCAGCCCTGTCGGCAATAAGGAGCT
Organism: Lachnospiraceae bacterium; assembly: GCA_024698555.1. GTDB lineage: Bacteria > Bacillota > Clostridia > Lachnospirales > Lachnospiraceae > RUG11977. The sequence goes on along the minus strand of JAILRI010000108.1, from coordinate 10,520 downwards.
TTTCTTCGCCATTTCTTACCTGATATACGTAACAAATCCCATTGGATATCTCGATCCTCAGATGATAATTCTCATTTTGGAACAACATAAGACCTGCCGCAGCCCCGGCATAAAGATTGTCCGTATAAAGCATGGATGTAGCCTCGAAAGAATGGCTTTCCTGCCTTATAGACAGATATGAAAGCTTTTTGACCGGAGCAATAGGGTCATGCGAACACTTTATAAACAGCCCCTGATTCCGTTCCAGTCTGTAAAGATCCGCATCCGGATTGCGCAGAGCCAGAAATTCAGGTCCTAACTGAGTCAGGCTGGTAAAATCATAAGCTTTATCGTCACCAGGAATAGACGCGTACTCCTGCTCATATTCCGGAAGGTCTATGATCAGCTCCTTTGTAAGCACGCCTATACCTGCATTGACCAGCGGCCAGCCGTTTTCCCATACCACGCGCGCCAGGAACGTCTCTCTGCCTATAGTAGTGAATCCGTTGATCGAACGGACCGCAAGCATCACCATGTACCAGTCACCCTTTGAAGTGCAGAACATATCCGCATGTCCGACATATCTGATAGGATATCTCTGTCCCAAATGTCTGTGGGTAAAAATCGGATTGACGAAATTATTTTCGTAAGGTCCGAATACGTTGCGGCTTCTCGCCACGCAGACTGCGTGCTCGGGTCCTGTCCCGCCTTCTGCATGAAGCAGATAATAGTATTCGCCTACCTTGTAAAGGTGGGGTCCCTCCGGCCAGTGAATGCCTTTCATGGCTCCGTTCCATACATTTTCCTTTTCACCGATAAGGCAGAAATTTTCAATATCCAGTTCCTGTATATATATATACCAATCCCCGTCGTATTTACAGCCGTCGGGATTTGGATGAGTTCCTATGTAATAGCATTTACCGTCATCATCAAAGAACAATGATGGGTCGATCCCATCCGCTCCTATGATGTAGTGCGGCTCAGACCAGGGTCCTTTGGGATCGGTTGCGGTAACGACAAAATTGCCGCCTGCGCTGACATTGGTACATATTACATAAAAAGTACCTTTATTATATCTGATGGTAGGCGCAAAAAGCCCTCTTGAAACGCCTGCATCCTCCAGTGGAAGCTGCGAATCCGTGGTAAGTACATTGCCTATCTGTTCCCAGTGTGCCAGATCCCTGCTGTGCATGATCGGCAATCCCGGAAAATAGGCAAAAGAAGAATTAACTATATAATAATCATCCCCGACCGCGCAAATGGACGGATCGGGATAAAACCCCGGAAGAATGGGATTCTTGGCTATAACGGTCATAAATATCTCCAAAAGAAAGAAACAACGGACGGTGCCCGGAAAACACCGTCCGCTAAATTTAAGTTACGGAAAAATATTACTTGTTAGCTGCGTCAACATAAGCTTTCCATGTATCACGGATCGCTTCGGTAAGAGCCGAGATATCTGCGTTAGCTACTACAGACCAAGTAAGATCGGGTCCAAGGTTCAGATCCGGAATAAGTCCATGGTAAGCAACAGTTCCGTGCTCTGCGGATACCATCATAGGGATGGTCTCATTCTTAGCCCTGTCATCGAACTTGCCGTTCAGGGAAGCATCAACTATACGAGCGTTGTAATCTTCGAATCCGGGAACGGGATCGGTGTAAAGGTTCCAAGCAAATGCAAGCTGTCCGGCCTTGAAGCTGTCATAGTTTGCAGGGATCGCAACGGGGTTGTTATCCCAAACGTTGATGTAGTTGTCATAGCTGGGTCCCTTCGGGAACATAACGAAACCGATATTGCCAGCCATAGGAGCAAGGAAGTTGCCATCGCCCATAGCTGCATATTCCTGCTCTACCATGAAGCCTACAACACCACTAAGGAACTCTTCCTTGTAGTAATCCCACTGAGCGCCCTCAGGATCATGCTGATCGTACTTGTTGTACATATCAACACACCAGTTAAGAGCTTCCTGAGTCTGAGGAGACTCAAGGTTGTAGTAGTAGCCATTAGCGTCCTTACCAATGTAGGAACCGCCGTTTGAGAAGATCGCCTGATCGGTCATAACGCCTTCGTTAATGGTAAGACCGAATACATCGTCTACACCATCGGAGTCAAGGTCACGCTGAACCTTGCCCATGTACTCGTCGAACTTATCCCATGTCCACTGTCCGCTTGCCTGCAGGTCGTAGATCTCGTTAGGATCGATACCGGCATCCTTAAGTACCTGGATGTTGAAGTAAACACCTGTACGAGGCTCTGACGGGCCTGCGAACATGCAGTAGGAAGCACCCTTCTTAGCGTACTGCTCATGAAGCTTGTTCAGCTGGAACTTCTCCTGGCTGAAATCAAGAGCCATAAGCTGGGTCAGATCCCACATAAGTCCGTTGTTCATAGCAGAGGTAACTGCAGCATCTGCACGAAGAGTAAATACATAGTTATTGCCATCATCGGGAAGAGTAGCATAATCTACGAAATCCTGAGGAACGGTACCCCAGTCACCGATAGTCTGGCTGTCGATGGTGAAGTTGTAGAGATCCTGGATCTCATCCCAGTAAGCATACTGAGCCTCATCATAAGCGGTAAGGTTCTCAGTCTTACGTCCGGTTGACCACCAGTCACGAACGATGATGTTCATGCCGCCCAGATCGATAGTCTCGCCATACTGGTCAACCCAGATGCCGTCCTCGTTCTGTACACAGTAGAACATACCCTCGGGAACGTCAACAACAGGTGCTGCTTCCTGAGTAGGTTCGGGTGTAGTCTCATCCCCCTTGGGAGCCTCGGTAGCCTTAGGAGCTTCTGTAGCCTTAGGAGCTTCGGTAGCCTTAGCAGTATCATTGTTATCTGTGGACTTCGGCTCTTCCTTCTTTGCACAACCGGCTGCGGTTACAGCCATGGCAGTAGCCATGAATGCTGCAAAGATTCTCTGCAAGTTTCTTTTTTTCATTTTTTCCTCCTTTTGATAATCGGCTTACAAGCCAATCTATTTAAACCGAAACACTTGAGAATTAAACTTTTCCGGGAAATCTCAAGCATTGTCGATTTAGATACTTCATTATTTTACACCTTTATTGTCAAACATGCAATACTTTATGTAAATTGTGAGAAAAAAAATGTAAAATTTTTACATTTTGATACCAGTGCTGGCAAGACTCTCTACGAACTGTCTCTGAGCAAACAGATATAGCATGATGATAGGTCCGACTATCATAAGTGTACCGGTCGAAAGTATCTGGTTGGATCGGGCTACGGAAACTGTAGCCGCAACGGTTCCGCCTGTACCTTCCATACGTGCTATAAACACGCCCAAGCTGTCCACGATCGTCGAAAGACTGGTGCTGACGAGAGTCATCTTGCCTAAGAACAACCTGGAGAAGAAACCGTCAGTCCACTGCCATACAAAAGCAAACAGGAAACATGATGTAATGATGGGCTTTGCCTGGGGAAGCATGATGGAAAAGAAGGTCTTTAAGGTACCGCATCCATCGATATAAGCAGCTTCCTCCAGATCTATCGGGATGTTGCGGAAATACTGACGCACCAGATAGATATAAAGTCCGTTCTTAAGTCCCATACAGCCCAGACTCATGAGGAAATACGGGAGCGCCGAGCCTCTCAGGTTAAGGGTATGACCCGTGATCATCTTAATGATCCCCAGAATATCAAAGGTACTGAAATGCAGGTACAATGAGCTCGATATAGTCTGCGGAGGAACAAGGATCAGCATCATTACGAAAGCAAACCACATGTTTTTGAGGGGGAACTTGAAACGCGCGAATCCATAGCCTACAAGTGTAGTCATACATACCTGTATGATCGCAATGGATAACGAGATAACGAGCGAGTTCACAATTCCCTTGCTGTAATTCATGATCTCTGCCGATATCTGATAATTCTCAATGGTAGGATGCAGCGGGATCGAAATAACAATAGGGTTATACAGATCCTGCTCAGTCATGAAACTGACTGAGATCTTGTTTAAAACAGGTTGAAGTATCAAAAAGCACAAACCGAACAACAGAATGGCACGCGTAATGCTTATAAAAACAGCGCCTACTCTCTTCTGAAGGAGATAACCGTTGGTAAGCCTGTTTCTCTCCCAGAAAGTCCTGTCTCCCACTCCGGTCTTTATCTTCTTTTTATCTTTCATCGCTATAGTACACCACCTTTGATATTATGAATGAAGTAACTCCGACAAAAGCAATGATGATGGCGAAATACACCCAGGCCATTGCGGAAGCGCTGCCGTAATCCTGTTTACCGGTCATAACCGTTGAAATCTTATCGATTACCTGGTTATCAGACCTCATACAGAAATCAACTATTGTGTATACCCAGTTTACCAGGAACAGAGAACTGATCATCGGGAAGGTGATCTTCCACAGGCTCTCCCATGCGGTACAGCCGTCTATGCTGGCAGCCTCATAAAGACTGGAGGATATAGTCTGCAGACCCGACAGGAATATGATGATCTGAATACCTGAAGCCATGGCAACATCATAGATATTATCAATAACCTCAAATACCTTTTCAAAAGCTTTAATACCGACACCGGCCGTCCTCAGTACGGTTTCGAGCGACTCCGTGACCGATATTCCCTGTGTGGTAGTTTCGATCGTCTGCTCCAAAACCGCCATGTACTGGTTGTTTGATTCAAGTCCCAAAAGCACACCGGACGAAAGGATCACCGGAAGGAAGAATATCGCACGTACCAGCGCTCTTCCCTTAAACTCCTGGTTCAGTATCAGCGACACGAAGAAACTGAAAACAATGATCGCGAAAGTATAAAGAACCATTCTGGTAACTTCTTCGGTAAGAAAACGGGCATATTCCGGATCAGTCCTGAATGCGAAAATAAAGTTATTGAATCCCACCCAGTTATAAGTAATATTTCCACCGCTTAAGTCTACCTGGCAAAATGCCATGTACAGCGAATGGACCATGGGTTTAACCATGAAAGCAAGAAATCCGATGATAAATGGAAGGATAAACAGATAACCCGCTATAGCCTTGCTTTTTGCAAGTCCGGCCACTTTGCTCTTCTTGCGTTTTTTGCGGCTTACTTTTTCTTCCGTGCTAACCTCTTTCTTCATAACAGATATTGCCCTTTCTTTGAGCTATATTACATATTGATTCATTGAAAAACTTTTATCGTACAGCCTTGTAATCCCTTGCCGAGATAAGGATGCCATCCTCGGTCGTATAGTCACCGAAACCGTAATTGACATAAACCTTGGTCCCATCAGCATATTCAGTACAGGAAACCTCCTCGGTGATCTTGCTGTGACCGGTCATTTCCTGATTGAAGGTATGACCAAGCTCGCTGTTGAACCTGTTATAAATGGTCTTGATCCTGTCTCTCCAGTTAGAGTATTCACAGCCGTAATACTTCGTATACAGTGTATCCTGTAAAGTGAAAGCGTTCTCGTTCATTACTGTGAACATAAGACCTGCGCCATATTCTGCCGAATAAAGAAGCTCATCCTCAATATTGCCGCAGATGTTAAGAGGCTCGCCGGTATAGTCGACATATCCGTGAACAGCCAGCTGAAAGAACGGAATATCCGTATCCAGTATAGTATACTGGCTTCCTGAAAGATCCTGCTCTACCATCATATCAACATAAGGAGCAAGATAATCACAGCCCATGGAGATCATCTGCTTGCGTCCGCTTTCAGATATCTCTTTTGTCTTCTGCGCCTGAACATTCTTAACTGTTTCACGGCTGTAGGGCTTTTTCCTGTAGAAGTCTGAAGCAAGATCCTTGCCGACATCCTCATAGGAGACATTTGCGCTGATCTTTTCGGCATATGCGTTCAGATTATCTATCATCTTGAACGCCAGATCCGGATGCAGCAGATAGAAGCTGTCAGTAGCTTCTCTTACCGAGTATGTTACAGCGCTGAAAATATGAAGCTCGGCACGCTGTTTGGATATGATCTTGGCGGCATCCGTATACGAGAAGAAACCGTCAAAAATATTGCTGTCATAAGCGTACTCGGTAATGCCGTTCAGGTAAAGATCTACTCCCATATCGGCAACATCCTTGGAAAACTGCTTAAGACCCTTTTTACCGCCTAACTCAAGAAGGGGCTTAATGCTGTTAAGTACGCTCTGGTTAACTCCGCCGTTGCACCATCCGGAAAGCCTTATTGAAAGGTTATTGAGTCCGTCTGCCTTAAGAGACTTTACGATGTCGCCGGCCTGCTCAAAAGTAGTGAGGGGAAGCGGTCTGGATACGGGAATACCGCATATCTGCTTTACCTTGTCAGCCGCACCTACAATATCAACCACTACAGGAGCTTCTGAGTCTGTATGCAGCGTCATGGCACTGCCGTAGAGGTCTTTAAGATATGTGCCGTAAACCTTGGCCATATCCACATAACTTCCGGAATCGATAAATCTGTATCTCTGAACCAGATCCTCCTCGGGGATCACATCATTAAATCCGTAAATATCACTGGAGGAAATACTACCTACATCGTATCTCTCACGTGCCCTGATAGTGGTAAGAGCGTTGACGAAGTTATAACTATGAACTCTGCCGCTGATATCCGCCTGGATACCAGCGTAAGACGCACCCTGCTCAAGCATGCAGATAAATGAGTCATCACCCTCTGACATACCAAAAAGATTATAGTATGCGCGGGTATCATGTACCAGGTCGTTCTTCTTCAGACATATGTCACGGCCGTATATATTGGAGAAGTAGTTATTGACTGAATTTCTGCCGTTATTGTAATTAATGAGGGATCCGCCGCCTTCGGGAACGAGCATGAAACCTTCTTTGTTTTTGCCCGCAGCTCCGAAATAAGGAAGTATGGTAAGCGTCGTAACCTTATAAGTATTGGTATCACTGATGCTCTGCATCGGGACTGTGGCTACCAGATCCCTTCCGTCAAGTTTCAATATCAGATCAGCTGTAAAAATAGGCTTGTCACTGACATTTTCCTGTTCTACCAGAGCCTTATCCTCTTCGTACATCTCACGGGTATAACCTAACCTCTCAAGAACCGCTTCAACAGAACTTTTACCGCTTGCACTGGCGGCAGAAAGAACATATATGGGACCATCAGCAAGCATGGGATACTGCTCTAACAGCTCATCCTTATTCTGATCCTTTTTAAGCTTCTTAAGATCGATCTTCTTATAGTTGCCATCGATATAAAGCTTATCTGTCATAGACAAGCCTTCGGTCAACTGGGCATATCTATCGGGAAGCATGATGGGAGGAATGATGAACTCCCTTTCTATATCACCGAGTGAATAATGGATGGTTATAGAATCCTGATCATGCTCTACACTGTATATGCCCTTCTCGACACTGAATGAAAATGAATCAAACAATGTGTCAAGACCCTGCTGTGTGGTAAAGTTAAGCAGGATATTGGACTGCAGCTTTCCCTTTTCGGAGGCCAGCGCACCGACATCGCTTTCTGCGCCCTCGGCCGTGGAATGCCAAACCTTGCCTGAAGACTTAACCGTAACATCAAACTGGGTGGTCTCGGGATAGAACGTAAGAAGCAGCTGATCGTTCTCCAGTGTGATCGGTTCGATATCGCCCTCAAAGGCTTCCGGAATCACATGCGGCTCATCTTCCACTGCCGCGCCGTATTTAACTATAAAATACACTGCGATTCCAATGATAATAAGTACGACAGTCGGGAATATCATGCTCTTCAAGGTATCCTTGACAGCATTCAGTCTTTCTTTCCTGACCTCGGGATTAACAGTTCTTTTCATATCATAACCTCTGATTTATAGTCTGAATAGCAATTCCTTACCGAGTGAGATAAAATAACCAATACCCTGTGATATCATACTGAAGAACAGCATAAGGATGAACACGATGATCAGCATGGCTACTATGGAAGCAAACATGAAGAGGATATTTTTGCCGCCGCTGTACTCATGGATCTGGCCCATAGCGCAGATGATCAGGATAGCAGCCCATACCAGTGAAACAACACTGAGCGCGGAAAAGAACTCTGCCTCCTCGATAGTTACCACATTGCTCAGCAGTGTGGTCGGGATCATGATCAGCGGATAAGGCAAAAAGCCGTAACACGTAGCCATATAAACCTGACCAAGCCTTCCCTTGCCGTCAAACAGAGTGGTCAAAGCCCAGTTTCCGACAACAAACAGCCCAAGCGGAAAAATAATACTGGCGATATAAAGAAAAATGTTGATCCGTTCCCAGTTGACCACCTGTACAACAAAGCCGGTATACTTGAGGCCTAAGATACGTACCAGTATACTTACGAACAGTATCGTGTTGGCGGCTGCGTAAGATCCCCGTTTCTCATGTGTCAGATCCCAGAACCCGTCCATGGGATGCGTGAGGCAGTAAAACGCAAATTTCAGGGAATCCAGATATTTGCTTACCTTCTCGTTGTTCTTTATAGATATACTCATGTCTCGCTCCAAATCATATCAATAATATTCGGCGGTGTTGATCTGATGCTTAGCGCGTTTGATCCAGCGGAAGAATCCGGGAACAGCAAACAGAAGAACAATCACAATGATCACATATACTATGTTTTTCTCAACCCATTCCTTCCTGTACTGTTTAAAGGCCTTGGAATAGTTCTCAGGATCATATTTCAGTTTGAAATACTCCATAGCTTCTTTATACTTTTTCTGACGAAGAAGCGAACGTCCGATGCCTATATAAGCCAGAGCATAGTTACCGTCTATATCCATGACCTGCTGCCAGCTTTCACCGGCCTCATCATAAAGCCCCTCGTCAAACTGGTCTACAGCGTCATAAATATGCGTTGCAAATTCGGTAGGTGAGAAAATGGTTATCGCGCAGTCCAGCCTGTCCAGAACCAGCAGATCATATCCCATATGGTCAATGGCTACCGGTGCTCTGAAATATCCGTCCATGTTACCATTACCGCCAAACGCGAACACCATCCTGCCCTGATCGTCATACGCGAACACACGGCCGCGGTTCTTATCGAGAGCACAGTAAATATCATTGTCAAAGACCGTGATATCGGTAAGCAGTGAAGGTCCTGAATATCCGCCGCCGCTTCCGAAATAGATATCTCCGATGATCGGTACTTCCTCATAACCGTTACGGATAAGGATATCATTACCTATCAGGTTCAGTTTTCTGATCGGGTCAGCCTTGCCGTTGCGAAGATCAAGCTCATCCTGACCGTCCTGGACTGTGTAGATAAAACCTTCCTTGTCCATGTACAGATTGTCGTACTCAGTAGGAACGAAGCTTACCATCTTCTCTCTCTGTTCCTGAGAAGCGAAACGTTTCCAGATATAATCCCAGAAATCATATGTAACCGGAATAGCGCCTACGAAACCGGAAAAAACAGCGTCATTCTCGAATTTTACCAAACCCTTGTTGATACCGGATGCAACACAGTAAACACGCTCTGCGGTATCAATGACCAGTTTGGAAGGAGCAAATACCAGATCCGCATCCAAAGTGGGGTCATCGGGCTTATCGAACTCAAGGATATAATTGAGATCGGAATCAAGCTTCAGTATACGCGCATTGCCCTTATCGGCAATGAATATATTGCCTTCTTCGGAGATTGCCATATCGGTGGGTCCTGACAGGGTAGTCACATCCACAGGTCCGTTGAAGCTGTCGATAATGCGTACGATCTCCAGCTTCTCACGGGCAGACCTTTTAAACTCAACTATCCGGTCATTACCTGTGTCCATCACATAAACCAGATCGTCCTTTACATACAGACCGTTAGGGTTTTTCAAGGGTATTTCAAGCCCCAGGTCGGATGATGTCAGAACCTTATCCACGCTGTAAGCGTCAGGCATTTCCTGATATTCACCCCAGAAATCGTAGATATAAGTATACGAAGCCTCGGCCAATGCCCCGCAGGGGGCAGCCATCAGCACCAGCACCATTACAAGCGCCGCGAACCTTACCAAATTCTTTTTCATAAAACAAATCTCTCCATAATCCGGTTATTATGTAACTACCTGATCGATCAATCCTTCATACCCGAGCTTGCCATCGTTTCAAGTATCTGGCTCTCGGAGAAAATGAATATCGTAATAGGCACTACCATCAATACTACTATAACTGCGGCAGCCTGTCCCGTACGGGCGATACCGCCGCCCTGGATCTGGTTCATGGCGAAAGGCAGGGTCTTCTTCTCTTCTGAATAGATAACCGTAGAAGCCTGATTGTTCCACAGACCGTTAACCGAGAAGATGATCAGCGTCATCCATGCGGGCTTAACGTTCGGAAGAACGATGGAAGTAAATACCTTCCATTCGTTGGCGCCGTCTATCTTGGCCGCCTCCACCAATGACATCGGAAGACTTTCCATATACTGTTTCATCAGGAACATTCCCATAGGCGAGGCGAAGGCAGGAATGATGATGGCCCAGTATGTATCTATCCATCCCAGCTTGCTGAGCAGGATGTAGTTGGGAATAACGGTTACATAACCTGTGAACATGATAGCCACAGTTACGATCTTGAAGAAAAGCTGATTACCGGGGAATTCGTATTTCGCGAGCACAAATGCACCCATGGATGCGATGATCA
>JAILRI010000097.1 GCA_024698555.1 Lachnospiraceae bacterium | reverse complement strand
CACTGTGTTACTAACTGTAAATCTTTTAATGTTCAAGTTATCCCGCTTTAATCCGGTAAACTGCCCTTGCGCAATGTCGTAATCGCCTGATCCGAAACCGGGAATTTCCTGTAATATTTTATTGAAGTTGACTATGGCGTTAGCAAGGGTTCCGCTGACCGTCTCCTTATTATCGCCTAAATCAAGTGCATCTAAAAACTCGCCGTTTACAAAGGCCTTATATAAAAACGGTTGTGTTACTTTTATTCGCTGCCAGACAAATCGGCGGCGTAAGGCAAAATCCATACTTTCTACGCTTCGGTCAATGTCATTCATAGTGCCGATCACCACCACATTCGGAGGAATACGGAAACCGCCGGAGTGACCATTCTTCGCTGCTTCAAAACAATTCTTGTAAGCATCCGGAAATTTCAGTTTCGGATCGAACCAGGTTTTCAGGTTACTATATTGCGTTACAATGGGTTTGTCGCGCTTATCCTCCTCCAAACCGTACATCAACTCGCCCAGTACTTTGGAGAGGTCGGCACGGTTGATTTCATCGATGATAAAAAAATACTTCGGCAGGTCGCTGTCTTTTATTACATCATTAGAACTTTGTCTCAAAAGCCCGTTACGCCATTGTACAAAGCGACAAAAGCGCATAAAACTCCCATCCATGCGCACGAAGGAAAGATCGTTGTTCGAGGCTTCTATTGGCCGAAGACCTTCCACAAAGTCTGTATAATCATAAGAAGGATGAAACTGGACAAGCGCAACGCGTCCCTGCATATTCCAAAGATCCTCCATTAGCTTATCCTCGCTGTACTTTTGACCCACTTCTTTTACAATGGTATCCACTTCTTTTACAATGGTATCGACAGAGAGCTTTATCACAGAATTGAGGCAGTTGTCGTCTATGTATTCCTTTGCCAATTTATCCTTATTCTCATATGGAGTCTGGTCATAAAGAAGCTTAGTGATGGAATCATCCAACACCTGCCATTCCTTTTGTTTCATATATGTTTTGTAAAATTGGTTGACTGTTACCTCCAGTTCCATCGTTTGGGGATCATTCTCGTCCATATCCACATCGACAACGCCTTGTACAAACCAATGGGCAATCTGTTGTGCGGTATAGGTCTTGCCGGTTCCGGGGGCGCCGTGAAGAATAATTTGGTGCTTTCCACTGTTAATCAGCCGGCACACGTCGAGATTAGTTGGCTCGATATCATCCTCATTCGTATCAGTGCTAAAGGTGAATGTAATTTTCTCATTATCGGATTTTTCTTTATTGTATTGTGCAGCAAAGTTCTTGCACTTATTTTGATATTTATTACCAGTACCTTTGTAATCGTCTTCATTAAACATAGCCTTGCCTTGTTCATCCAGTACTGCTAAGCGTAAGGTTTTCTTTTTTTCCTTAACTAGTTCCTCGTCTGAAATACCTAGTTCTTTAAGTGCTGTAATGAGCGAGGCTCCTATTTTAGATTGATTAACCTTGCCATTATTGAGGAACCCATCTTTATAATTTGCGTCCGCTGACTCCAATACCACCTCGCTTTCTCCAAGTGCAATCGTGATTTTGGTTATGGCGTTATTTTTTTTCCACCATTCATTCCATGCACTATTGTCTGTGTCGTCTGTGCTGATACTTGTGGTAAAGATTTCGTCAGTAGAATTATTTGTTTTCTTTGCCATTGAATTGCTCTTCTCCTTTGTCTTTATTGTCTATTCTTTAAACTCCGTAATATTCATTTCTTCTCTTTCAAATATCATTGATTCCTATCAGCATTTTCCGGAAACTCGATTAGAGCGCCCCCCTAACACTCGTCTAAAAAAATCTTAGCACACCTTGGGTTAAAATACAACAAAGATGACGTAATCCAACATCAAAGCCAACTCCTTCATCAACTACTCCACCACCGGGATGCTGTAATGATACACTTTTGTCCCGCCGCCCGTATACTGCGCTTCCGACCAGAAGACGCTGCCGTTATATACTACCGGCCGGTCGCCTCCCGTAAAGAGCATATTCTTTTATGTCTTTTTCTTCAGGATCTTGCCACTGTCGTCTACCCGCACATAATAAAGTTTGTCATTGCCGCACACAAAGGAAACCTTCATTGAATGGGGGATGCTGCTTCCTGTGGTCAGAATATGATCCGTTCCCACTTCCATGCCGCCGCTGGTGGCGCCGGTGAAATTATCCCCAGCGGCCCCCATGCAAGTACCCTCTAATGTTTCGTAGTTTCTCTATTCCTCTCCGCTTACCTCATGCACATCCCTGACATGTTTACCTTCAAGCACTTCGTAAGAATTTGTCTTATCAATGATGGCCTTCAGCAGCTCATCCAGTTCAGACCCTGCAGTATAATCCGCCGGTGCAAAATAGCGGATCCTGTTTTCCCGCAGCATCTGATGGACACGGTCTTTATTCTGTTTTACCGGATCGTAAACGCCGATGGAATGACCGCCATTGATATTCACCAGTTTCATGCAGGGAATATCCGTGTCGCTGTCCCCGATATAGACCATATTCCGAAAAGGCACCCGCTGATCCTCCGGACGGAAGTAGTTATTGACTCCGTTGTCATTGACATCCAAAACGCCCTTGACAATGCGGAACAAAAACTGGGTCTTGTTCGTAAAGTTAACCACCTGCGCCGGCCAGACCGCCATGCCCCTGTCATCATAAAAGAAACTGCTGGCATAGACTTTTTTGAATACACCTTTTCGGGCCATTTCCGTCCCATCGATCATCTCTTTGAGACCGGAAGAAATAATATAGTGCTCAACACTGATATCCCGCTCTTTGCCGTATGCATTCAAGCGGTCAAACCACTCGGCCACCCCCGGGAACAGCTGTACTTTGCTGCCATATTCCTGCAGTTTTTCCCGGTTAAAAATCAGCCTGCCTCTGGCCTCGTCCATCATGACATACATGTAGGCAAGGTTTTTGTCCATATCATTTCCCTCCGCAAGGAGGTCCGTCTTTTTCCAAAATTCAGCCACATCATAGCCCACAGACTGGATATAACCCTGCGCCTGCATATCCGTCGGTGATAAGGTTTTGTCAAAATCATAGCAGATTGCCAGTACCCGATTGCCCTGATGCTCCATGATGCGCTCCTTTCGTTTATCGAATGCCTATATGCCCCTCATCCGGCACTTCGTGCCACCTTCCCCCCAGGGGGAAGGCTTTTTTCGTCTCTCAATTTTGTATGACTTTCCTCTCTGTGTCTATTCCCCGTTATGCTGCGTTTCCGGTATAAAGCTGATAGGATTTACCCTTCTGCGCCAGAAGCTCTTCGTGTGTCCCCTTTTCGATAATGCGCCCCTGCTCCAGCACGACTATGCAGTCGCTGTTGCGGACTGTGGAAAGGCGGTGTGCGATGACGAAGGTGGTCCTGCCCTTCATCAGCTTGTCCATGCCGTCCTGTACCAGGCGCTCTGTTCTGGTATCGATAGAAGATGTCGCCTCATCAAGGATCAGGGCAGGCGGGTTGGCAATAGCCGCCCGGGCAATGGCAAGAAGCTGTCTCTGTCCCTGCGACAGGTTCGCGCCGTCTCCTGTGAGAACGGTGTCATAACCCTGGGGAAGTTGACGGATAAACACATCTGCATTGGCCAGCCGCGCGGCCTTCTCTACCTGTTCATCCGTTGCATGCAGGTTGCCATAGCGGATATTCTCCCGCACCGTTGCCGTAAACAGATGGGTATCCTGCAATACCATTCCCAGAGAATGGCGCAAGTCGGATTTTTTGATCTTGCCGATATTGATGCCATCGTAACGGATCTTGCCATCCTGAATATCATAAAACCGGTTGATCAGGTTCGTGATCGTGGTCTTGCCGGCACCGGTGGAGCCTACGAAGGCGATCTTCTGACCGGGCTTTGCGTACAGGCAGATATCA
>JAILRI010000041.1 GCA_024698555.1 Lachnospiraceae bacterium | reverse complement strand
AGAATACCCTCGGTCAGTATCCCGATGATGTATTTGAAAACATGCCTAAGACCCGTTACAGGACATACTGTATCGCTCTTGGCGGTAAGATCAGAGAATATACGGAAAACGACTTCTTAATAAAAGACGCAAACGGAGTATCGGCAAAAACAAAGTACAAGTACGAGTTTTATCAGGTTTTCGACCTGACCGCAGGTGAATTTGAAGACGTCATTGATTATTCCCTGAAGGATTATATCGATGCCGAACTTCTGGGAAAAGTCACAAGATATAATCGTTACATCGAACAGAGTTTTATGTTTGACAGCAGTATTATAAACCTTGAGATTCCGAAGGATTCTTATGACGACGATTTTTATCTTGTCTTATACGATGCCGAAACAGACAGAGAGATCAAGAGCATATACTTTGAAAGCTACTATCTATACGTGGACATGATAGATTCGCCCGAAATCATTCAGGGAAAGAATACCATCGTGGTCGACAACAAGCAGCCCCTCGGCAGCAACGGTGATGGCAATACGTACACACATCGCTTCTTTGTTTATGATTCGCAGTTGAACGAAGTCGCCGCATTTGAGGTCGACGGGGATTACTGCCTGTGGAGCAAATTCTACGATGAAGAGAATGGGATCGTTATAATCAAAAACGGTCCGGATGATAACACAATAGAATATAACATCAAGACCGGCGAGTTTAAATAACTTGCTACTATGTAGGAAGGGGTTAAGGCAACACTCCGGTTGTTCTTTTCTCCTTCTTGTTATTTAAGCTACAATACAGGATGGGTAATGGATTGACCTAATTAACTTTGCTATTAAGAAAGAACTTCATAGCAAGGTTGTTATCGTAAAATCTCATGACAGTAGGATATTAGTACGTGAAGCAATGCAGTACGTTGACAAGTATTATGACCAAGATACTTGGGTTTCGTTGTCGCCGGTTATGGTAAAGGAAGCGAAGAGGCATATTTCGCCACTTCTTGACAGCGGTCTGAGCGGAGATTTTCTAGCGGTTGCATTTGACATACGCATGTATTACGTGGAATATGATCTGCTAAAGACGGGTTCCATTGCTAATTCGACAATTCACGTAAAAACGCTCAGAAAGATCGCGCAATACCTGATCAACGAAAAAGCATCCATCCCGCAGGTAAAAAATAAGGCGGAAGACTTAAAGAGACTAATGGGTGAGGAATTATGGGCTTATCCAACCGTGGAAGAACTAGAAAATCTCCGTATTTCATTACGAGACTTGATGCAGTATCTTAAGGGATCGGGAAGAAAGCAATATGACATAGACATTCCAGATGTGATTGATGAAGCAGAATACCAGCCAGAGAGTACATCAATTGACATCAGAACATACCGTGAAAAGGTTATTGATTATCTGATTGAGCATAGTGACAGCCCTGTAATTAAAAAGATCTACAACCTTGAACCTATTAACGGAGATGATCTTCATGAGCTGGAAAATGTTTTGTGGCATGAACTAGGATCTCAGGAAGAGTACTCAAAGACGACGGACATTGATAATCTGGCTGTATTTGTTAGGAGCCTGATAGGTTTAAGTCAGGAGGCCGTAAATGAGAAGTTTGGTGAATACCTGAACGGAAACACCTTCAACTCCCAACAGCAGGAATTCATCATGACGATCATAAATTATGTTCGAGAAAATGGAGATATCGAGCTTGAGGACATGGTTAACAAGGAGCCGTTCAACAACTACGATCTAAGTGAGATGTTTGGAGTTGATTTGGCAGTCGTGGTGAGAGTTGTTAATCTGTTGCATGACAGTGTGGTTGCTGAGGTTGCTTAGGGGTGGCGAATCCTAGAGATGCAGTCGTGGATAAGAGATTTGGGCGATGAAATGGAAGCATAGGAGGACGGACGAAATGAGTAAGTTAGTTAACATGAAGAGAATTTCGCTGAAGAATAATCCTGATATCAATGAGGCGGCAATTCAGGCATTCATTTTTGAAAATCCGGAAGTTTTGGGATTGGGAAACCTCACTGCCATCCAAAGGGAGAAAAGCTATGAGAATGGTGGAAGACTAGACATGTTACTTGCAGATGAAGATAATTCACGATATGAAGTGGAGATCCAATTGGGAGCCACAGATCCGAGTCATATTATCAGGACAATCGAGTATTGGGACAATGAAAGAAAGAAGTATCCGCAGCATGATCACTGCGCCGTTATAGTCGCGGAGGAAATAACCGGGCGATTTATGAACGTGATTTCGCTTTTTAATGGGACAATTCCATTGATTGCCCTACAGATATCGGCATATAAGATGGGGGAAAGCATACACATTGCTTTTACCAAAGTTTTGGACAGGGTTACACTTGGGGACGATGAAGACGTGGCAGAGCCTACAGACAGGGTATTTTGGGAAAAAAAGAGTAATAAGTCTCAACTAAAGTTGGTGGATGAAATATTCAGCCGCATATCAGAATATGCAACTGGAATGGAGTTAAAGTATAATAAGATGTACATAGGGCTTGCAAAGGATGGAGTGGCAAGAAATTTTGTCGATTTTAAGCCTCATAAGCAATTTGTTGCTCTATTCATAAAAACGCGAGAGAATAAACTTGACAGTCTGGATACGGGAGATCTAAACATTGATTATATAGGTCGAACACGGCAATACAGGGTTAGGTTTAAGAGCGTTCAAGAATATGATAATAACAAGGAGGTTTTGAAAACCTTAATTTGTGAAGCTCGGGATTTGTTCAATATTGAATGAACTTGAAACACTAATGAAAGAGCTTGGGTGGAAGGGGAAATAATAGACGTGAAAAGGTTTTCATCAGGCGATATAGCTTTCATTATTTCAAACAACAAATATGTCTCTGAGGTTACCGGCGTCAAAGCCACCGGAAGTTTTGACAGCTCAGAACTGTTCAATGTTGAGAAGAAAATAGGCAGATGGATACACAAAATCCCAAAATGATGTCAAAAATAGGGCTGTTGGTGTCAAAAATATGTCGTTCGTAAAAAAAAACCGTCGTTCGTGAAAAATGTTTTGACTTTTTGGCGGACACTCTGTAAAAATAGTAAGAGTAGGGGGTAGCGCGGAGGGTATATTTTTGCGCCCGGATAGAGGATGCTTAAGGAAACTGACTGGATGATAACGGGTGTCGCCGCAGAGGAATGCTTAGAAACAGAAAAATATCGGATCAGAAGCGATATCCTGAGATTATGTGTCCGGGGGTGTGGAAGATGGGTAATACGGAACTGTTGACAAAAGAGCATGTTTTGGAAAAGGCATATGCAGGCAAGGGATCTAAGAGAGAGGGCAGAATCGGAGAAGAGGGACCGGCTATGCCTCCGTTTGAGATGCGCGAGCTGCATTTGAGTTATTCGTCCAATGTTTCGGGCGGGTGGCTATATAAATAGAATATTGAAAAGATTGGTAGGAAAGATTGAGTGTTCGTAAAGATTGCGGACACTTTTTTCTTGTGCAATGGGAAATTGCGACAGCTTTTAGTGACTTGATGAGGAATGACGGCAGAGGGGGAGTGGGAGGAAAGAAAGAGAAAGGGAAAAGAAACGAAAGACAAAAGAAACAAAAGAAAGAAACGGAAGAGAAGAAACGGAAGAGAAGAAACGGAAGAGAAAGGGGAAAAACGAAGAACAGCAGCATGTTGACAGAATTGGAAAGGAGAGTAATCGGTATGAAAAAGAGAGGATTATTGACAGTAGTTTTGTTGCTTGTGATCGGGCTGTGTGCCTGCAAATCGGCAGGGGCGGATAAGAAAATGCCCGAGCTGCATGTGATTACGCCGGACAGCAGTATGGGGACACTGGATGATGCGGACGGGGCGGATGCGTTTGGCAATTCGCTGGATCACGCGGACAGCAGGTATTATGTGATAAATGATTATTACAATATGGAGAGCAAGGGAGGTCTTCATATCCTGTCTCATTTCGCGACTTATCAGCAGACAACGGAATATAGCTGCGGATGCGCGTCGGCGCTCATGGTTCTGAATTATTACGGAATCAACGGGTATAATGAGATGCAGATCTGCGAGCAGGCCGGCACGGATACTTCCAGGGGCACTTCCGTGGAGGGGCTGGCAGCCTTTATGGAGTCCGCGGGACTTGAGGTGACCTGTCATGCGGATACGGATTATTATTTTGAATCGATCGAAGACTGTGAGGCGTATCTGATCCGGACCATCGACGGCGGCGCGCCGGTCATGGTTGACTGGGTTGACTGGTACGGACATTGGCAGACGATCATCGGAATTGATACCTGTGATACCGATGATCCCTATGACGATGTGCTGATTATGGCGGATTCCTATGATATCACGGATCATTTTCAGGATGGGTATTATATTGTGCCCTTCGGGCGTTTCTTTGATATGTGGCGGGAGGGTCCCTGCGCGGAAAAGGAAGTGCCGTACGAGCAGCCTTTTGTAACAGCCTTCAAAAAGTAATACGGAGATTCAAAACGCATGGAATAAACTTGATAATTACGATGATTCTGTTATACTAGAAAGTAGAAAGATTCATTTCAGGTGCCGCGCTGCCGTTACCTTAGGTGAAAGCAGCGCGGATGAATCACGGGGGAGAAGCGTTGCTTCAAAAAGAGGGGTGGTAAAGGCGCATGGAGGGGCTGAAGTTTTTCGATCACTATTCGCCGGCGGCAGATCTTTTGGTGGCGGCATTCTGTATCGTCATCTTTGTTTTGGTATCT
>JAILRI010000028.1 GCA_024698555.1 Lachnospiraceae bacterium | reverse complement strand
GACCAGATGCAGTTCTTAAAGGTCAGGCAGGATCAGACCAAGTATGACTATGATGAGGTTTGTTACTATCTTGAGGATATAAAGCTGCTCGAAACAATGGGAGAAGAAACAAGGGCTGCTGTTACCGATGCTGCAAGAATGATCATAGGGCTTGATGAGGAACGCATTAAATACCAGAGCGGAGAGCGTAAGATCGGGGGCGAACGCTTGAAAATGCTCAAGCTCTATGAAAAAGACATTCCCCGAAAGATACGGGAACTTGAGGGTCAGGAGGACTATCTGTCCTTAGTGCGCGACGATATGCGCAATCTTGAAGGAGAGAAGGGTTCGATCACTTATAACAGGGATCAGGCTCTGGAAAAAAAGAAATTCCTGGTCTCCCTCACTTACGCGGTAACAGGACTTGTACTGGTCATATTTATAGTACTCATCGTGCTGATGGATCGGACAGGAAAGGATTTTACGATCCCCTTCTTTTTGACGGGACTGGCGGGAGCCGCTTACGGAGCGTATTTTATCCATGAGTTTTCCAGAAGCAGGACTCTTGCAAAGAAGAGTGAATACATGCTTAACCGGGCAAACGTGCTCTTAAACAAGATCAAGATAAAATTTGTCAACACCACGAATGCTTTGGAGTATTCTTATGAAAAATACGGTGTGAATTCTGCCCGTGAATTAAAAGCTGTCTGGAGCGGCTATATTCACGACAGGGAAGAGGAACAGCGATACCGGCAGAACGCCAGGCTTTTGGTAGACTATGAAGACAACCTGGAGCGGCTGCTCAAACAGCTCGGACTCAGTAAAGCGGATTCATGGGTAAACCAGCCTTCTCTCTTAGTGAGCAGGCGCGAACTTTCGGATTTTAAGGACGCCGTATCAAATCGGAAGAATAAACTGCGCGCACAGCTTGATTTTAATTTAAGGCAGCAGGATACGACCATGAACGATATCGAAGGGCTGAAACGCAAATATGCCGACTTAGGGGATGTTATAGAAGATATTTTGGGAAAGGATTGAAAAAAATTACAGACCATTATCTACTTGCTTTTTTTACTATGCTGGTTTATGATAGGCGGTGATGGTTTAGAACAAATAAAAACGGAGGACGAATATGTATACTTATGATGAGATCAAGAACGTGGATCCCGAGATAGCTGCGGTCATTACCCGCGAGATCGGTCGCCAGAACGAGCATATCGAGCTGATCGCTTCCGAGAATTTCGTGTCAAAAGCGGTTATGGCGGCTATGGGCAGCCCGTTGACCAACAAATATGCCGAAGGATATCCGGGCCACCGTTATTATGGCGGATGCGAGTTCGTGGATCAGGCTGAGACTATCGCCATTGAGAGAGCCAAAAAGCTTTTCGGCTGCACTTATGCCAATGTTCAGCCCCATTCCGGCAGTCAGGCCAATCAGGCTGTAGAGGTGGCTCTTTTGCAGCCCGGAGATACCTACATGGGCATGAGCCTTGCTGACGGAGGACATCTTTCTCACGGATCGCCCGCTAATATTTCCGGAATGTATTTTAACTGTGTTCCTTACGGTGTAAATGATGAAGGATATATAGATTACGATGAAGTGGAGCGTATAGCAAAGGAGTGCAGACCCAAGCTGATCATCTGCGGAGCCAGTGCGTATCCCAGAAAGATTGATTTCAAGCGTTTCCGCGAGATCGCTGACAGCGTCGGAGCTTATCTGATGGCTGATATCGCTCATATCGCCGGACTGGTAGCCGGCGGACAGCATGAAAGCCCCATTCCGTATGCTCACGTTACTACCGCAACCATTCATAAAACCCTGCGCGGACCGAGGGGAGGCATCATTTTATCCAGTGAGGAATTCGCTAAGGAGCACAAGTTTAACAAGGCTGTATTCCCCGGTATACAGGGCGGACCGCTGATGCATGTGATAGCCGCAAAGGCAGTCTGCTTAGGTGAAGCGCTGCAGCCTGAATTCAGGACTTATGCGGAGAATATCGTTAAGAATTCGAAGGCTCTTGCGTCGGCTCTTATGGAACAGGGCTTCAATCTGGTTTCGGGCGGCACGGACAATCATCTTATGCTCATGGATCTTCAGAATATGAAGATCACCGGCAAGCTTGCGGAGGAAATACTCGGAAAGGTGAATATCACCGTGAACAAGAACGCTGTTCCG
>JAILRI010000213.1 GCA_024698555.1 Lachnospiraceae bacterium | reverse complement strand
AGAAACGTAGCCCATAACGCCCGTGCCGGAGATATTCAGGATATCGTCATAGCCGGGAATAGCATCAAAATTGGTGAACGGTGCGTAAAGCTGTGCAAGCTGTTCGTTGTAAGCATGGGCTTCGGCGAGTATCTGTTCCGTCTCGTCATTGTCCATCTCCGCAACGGCTTCTTTGTATGTCGTAATCGAATGGGTGGTCATATTTCTATTCCACCAGTTGGAAAAAGTGGAATAAAGCATCACGGAGAGACCCACAAGGAAAATGAAGCCGAAAACCACAGTCGTTATGATGTCGCGTTTCTTTTTCATGGCTTCTCCTTATGGATTTCTCCCTGACCGCCTCCGCAGGACAGCCCACGGAGGCGCAGGATTTTGGTTTACTGATCGTTCAGCTCACGGCAAGCACCCTCCGTGCTTCTTAGCCATGTCTGATTCTCATTTTTGTTTTTCGGGGGATTACTCAGCAGTCTCTTCCTTTGTGCGCTTCTTGGAAACGAGGTAGATGCCAGCGCAAGCTGCGGTCACGCCGCCGCCGAGGATGAAGAGCGTGGTGCCCATGCCGCCGGTGCTGGGGAGGGTGGAATTCTTGAAGTTCTGAATAGTATCCACACCGAGACCACCAGCATCTTCACCGTTCAATGATGCCAGCGCATTGCCTGTTGCACTGTAAGTGTCAGAAATTGTCTTTTCATCAGCAGTTGTCTGCCGAGAATAAGTAGCAGGAGCACTTTCCTCGGCAATGCTGTAAGTCTTAGTGTCGTCCAGACCAATCAGATAGTACTTGGTGTTTGTAGTATCAGAAGCATCACCAATTGTCTGAGTGGCACCTGTATCCCCCGCTTTAGCAACACGATAGTAAAGGGTATTTGCCTGAGCAGTCAGGGCAGTATCATCAGCTGTCTTAACCTTTGCGAGTGCAGCAGTGAGATCAGCGCCAGTCAGCGGAACGAAATACAGCTTGCTACCACCAACAGACACAGAGAATGTTGCACCTGCGAGAGGCTGATTGTTCTCATCTGTCTTGTCAATTTCGTAAGTATATGTCCACTCATAAACCGTATCATCGGGAGTATTGCTGGTCGTATGTGTACCAGAACCACTCTGATTCGGGTTATTGCTGTATGTCAGGTTTGCTGTGTTGGGGTTATTCTGCTGACCATTAACACCACCAGAAACGAGAGCATCTGCATTGAGGGTAGCCTGATAGTAGGTGTAGATGTAGCCGCCGGTAACATTAGTCAAATCAGTAATATCACTGCTCGCCAGTAAGCACGCCTTGAGGTCAACAAAGTTCACTGTCAACGTCTGTCCACTTGCAGTTACATCCGGCTTTCCGATGCCTGTATCGGTTGTCTCTGCAGTAAGGTCTGTCACATAAGCGCCAGTTTTATCAAAGACCTCAATCTTAGTCACACCAGCAGTTGTGTCGTAAGTAAGACCATCACTAAAAGTATCGTTAATCTGATACTTGTATGTCTCATATTCGGACATATCCGGAATATAGGTCTTAATGCAGTAGTAGACAGTATCACCGATCTGGTTGTCACCAACATCAGCCCAACCATTGCCGGTCACGGTAGTATTAAACGTAGGCGCTGTATTATCTTCTGTATTCGGTGCGTCTGTTGTGGAATCATTATGCCAAATCTTCTTCTCCAGTGTCGGCGCATCAGTCTTAATGGTGACGGTCTGGTTGCTTACAACCTGAAGAATAAACTTAGAAGAAGCATCGTTGCTTGTAGGATTAATTGTTGTAGTATCCTTAATGAAGTAGTAACCACCATTTAGTCCAGTAAGCTTTGCGGCAGCACCATTTCCCGCATAGGTCTGAGTAGCCGTCAGAGTAGAGGAGATGCCGTCAATTGCCGCAGCCAACTTCGCAGCATCAGATGCACTTGTGAGTTCACCAAGAGCTTCTGCAACCTGATACGGAGTTGATGGTGTAGCAGGGGATTCGGCTGTCGAGAGCTGAAGTGCCGCTACCTTCGTCTTAGTAGAATCAGAAGCAAAGGCTGTCTTCACTGCAGTGATAAACGCATCCTGCTTTGTGGCAGTATCCAGTGCAGCACCCCAAGTAAATGCACTATCAGTACCAGTAAGCGTCTCAGCATCATCTTCAGCATTAGGAGTACCAGCGATCAGCTGATATGCACTGAAAGAATGTGTCTTTGCGGAAATGTTGCCGTTGTCCTCAATCGTCACAGTGTAGGTAGGGTCAACCGCACTCGCGCTCATCATAGCTGTTGGCACGCACATAGCCGCCGTCAGTGCCATTGCTGCGATCATAGCAGCGATCTTTCTTGTCTTTTTCATGATAATTCTCCTTTATAATAAGTATTTTGGGTTGTGTCCAGAGGGCAGGCTTTCACACACTACCCTCGGACGGGGCTTCTTGTGGTTTGTGCTTGTAACTTCTGTATCATGTGCCGTGTGAGGTTACTCATTCATCGTACCACCTCCGGCGCTTGATCGAGTAGGCCCAGTATCCAGCTGCCGCTAAGAGCAGGAGCATTGCACCGAGTGTGTAGTAGATGCGAGTGCCGGTGCTGCCGGATTCGGGGAGAACCCCTGCTTGCGATTCTTTCGGCGTGTTGCGGATGGTGATCTCACCGTTTCCGTGCAACGCCGCGTCAATGCAGTAGGTTGTGTCGTCTGAACCATCATCAAATTTGTAGGCGACATCAAATGCTGTGAGTGTGCTGTTACCTGTGATGGCTGTTTCTTCTACCCAGTAGTAGTACTTGTTGCCGCTTGCATCGTACATCGGGAGCGAGTCAGTCCACTGCCAACTGTCGGTCGCTGAAAACGTAATTGTCTTAGCTTGACCGTTCGTTTCACTTACCCAGTCAGATGATGACGAAGCCAGCAGAATAACTCTCGGCTTTAGCAGAACAGACACTGCCTGACTGATTGTCTCAACTTCCTCATTTTCCTCGATGATCTCCTCGGCTCGTGTGAGCTTGCCTGCACGGTAGACGTGCTGGGAAGTGAGGGGGGAGGGTGCGGATGTTGTTGCCAAGGATTGGAGTTGCATGGGAGGACGTGGGGCTTGTAATACTGTTACTTTGGGTTCAATTGAATATGTGATTTTCATATTCTTCCACTCAGAAATTTCCATGCTGTTCACATTCACCGAATTTGGAAATGTAATTGTTACATTTCTTCCATTTGGTTGACTATTAAATGAATAGTAATAAGTTTTACCCCAAAAATCTCCTGTGCTATGAGTAGATAGATAACTTTCATTAATGGAAGAATTACTGTTTTCCAAATATAACCCATCAACGCCATCAGTAAATCCGTTAGTTTTTAACGGATATATCCCAAACTTAGCGTATATTTCATCAGAGAATTTAACAACCGATTCTGGCCAGCCAGATATTTCCCCATCAAAAGATAACGAAACACTTGAAATATTTTGAGCGAAATTCAACGTCTTACTCTCGTTTATAATTCCACTCAGCGGAGCATATTCACTAGCACTGCCACCTCCACTGTCATTCACCATAACCTGCACACTCGCAGAATACTTATCCACTCCACCGACCTGCTTTTTCGCCCTGACATAAACCGGATTACTGGTTGCTGTATTCCCTGTCAGCGTATTGCCAGACACGGAAACATAATCACTCGTCGTGCTCCAGTTGGTGCCATCTGTCGAAAACTCATATGTCACATCTGAAACATTGGTGTCATCAGACCACTTTGGCTGCAGCGTAACTGTTCCATTGGCATCAATCTCCTTGGATGTCTGACCATCGCTAAATGTCAAAGCAAGGTTTACTATGCTGTACTCTGCTGTAATCGGAGCAGTATCTGTTGTACCGGAGCTAACCCACCATAGCTGAAGCTGTGAATTGTTTTGCAATCCTACCTTAACCGGAATCAGGATCTCAGTTTCGGCATTTTCTGTCAGATTGCTTACGTTCCAAGGATACTGTATCCACCAATTATTAACAACATCATTATCAACACTTCGCCCCCAGCCATTTCCAGGGTCACTAAACTGTTCCTCTTGTGGACCAGCACACCATGCCCCGCTAAAGCTCAGGCTTTCGCTACCGTTATTTTTGAGTTTCAATTTGATGACTTTGTCAGCCGATATTGCAGTATTGTAATAGTAGGTAAAATCATTTCCTGTGGGCGTATCTCCTCCTCCGCTATCATCTATCAGGTCTTGTTCAGGTGCTTTACTAGGATCAGTGGACCGATGCAGAACAACTGTGACTGTATCACCTGCGTGGTTGTTTGTATCAGAATCCGACCAATCTTTTTTGATAGCCAAATTGAATTCTGTCCATGTATTTGTTACCGTAATTGTTCCGGGGTTCCATTGATCCGGTGTGATTCCACTGTTATTGCCATAGGATACCTCGAATCCGGATATCGCGGTTTCAGCCGCTGTGTATGTCAGCTGCGTTCCATCTGGTGCGTAGAGCGGCAGATCACCTATTGTCCATTCATATGTGTCACCATTCTGCGTTGCCGCTGAAAGTACCAGATTCTTCACAGATTGTGTACCCTTGCCGTCTGTTAGTGTTACGGTAATGCTGCTTGGTAAGGTAGGATTCTGTCCGCCCAGCTGCCAGATTTTCTTTAGCTTGATACTGCCGGTTTTCAGCGTGTTGGTTACTGTGATTGTCTTTGAGTTTTCATTCTCTCCGAACGCCGCATTCTCAGAATCATAGCTGACTGTGAATGCGTTGACTTCTGCCGCACTGCCGTTCACAGCTGATTCAACTACCTTGTAATGCTTTGTTTTGTCAAGGCTACCAAATCTGCCACTCCAATCCGGTGAAGTCAGTGTCAATGTCCTTCCGGTATTTGTCCAACTATTGCCATCGTCTGATACCCACAGCTGAACCACTACATCATTCTGATATGCATTGGGAGTAGAACCCCATGCTTTTGTCACAACAAGATTCGTTTCCTCTGTGTTGGTGATTACAGTTTTCTGCTCGGTATGTGTAACTGTAACCTCATACAGTGTCGATACTCCGGTAAAGCTGCTTGTTTCCTTCACATAGTAGTAATATCTTGTACCATTGCTGTTGGCATTATCCAGATCACCCCATGTATAGGTAAAGCTGTTACCAGAATTCAAGGTTTGTTCATCAAGTTTTGTGATACCTTCACCTGCTGTCAGCGCTGCAATCTGTGCTTCTGTTAGATTGGGCGTTTTCGTTTGATACAGCTCGACATCAACTGCTCTACTTGTACCGATCCAATGTTTCTCTGCCGTTACCGATGTCTTATTCGGCAGCGTACTGGTGTTGATCAGCTTAATGACACCCATATGATTGCTCATCTCATAAGCCGGACTAAAGACATAGTCATCACCGATCTCAGATTGTTGTGTTGCAGTCAAGGCTTCGGAGATCGCAAAGTTTTTCAATTCTGACAAATAATATTCGTTTCCATCTGTATCTACAACCTGTCCGCCTGCTTCAATCGCATACTCATAGGAATTATTCGAGTTCAATGTCACAGGAATATTCAGCGTCACAGTTTCGTCAGAAGCAATTACGACAGCCGTAAGCGTAAATCCAACAGATATGCTGTTCTCAGTGCTGCCAACATCAGCATCCACTTCCTTAGGGGGATTTATTGTATTTCCGCTGCTGTTCAGCCATTCCTTTCTGATAACAAGACCGCTGGCATTATTGACCGTGATTGTATCAGCGTTGGAATTTGTACCATTGTTTACGTAAATAGGCTTAAACACACCATCGGCAAATTGATTAGTCGCAGATGCGCTGTAGGTTGTTCCCTCCTTCACATAGCTATAGGAATTCTCTTTCACAAAATAGTAAACCGGTTTTCCGTAATAGCCGTCCGGCAACCCCTGCCATGTGACAGTATTCGTACCGTTCTTGGTGTAGTTTACTGTCTTAGTTGCTGAGAAAGAATCCGCATACTGAGCTTGAATCGGGAATCCGCTACCAAAGGTATTTAGATCTGTTCCGTCTCTATTATAAGACCAATACAACTGAAATTCAACTGTTGCACTGTCCGGAACCTCTGATGTCTTGCCGCTAAACTCCTTCTTTGCAGAAATGCTCACATACTTAGAATTGGGAATATCAAATCGCCCGTCTTGAACGACTGTGTAGATTCTATCCTCGATGTCACTCAGTGCAGTCGGAAGACTGCCGTTCAATGCATACGCATAATAGAATGTAAATTCATCATAATCCGCCACATTTCCAGACGTTGGCGGCTGCCGATATCCTTCTGGTGCCTCGATCTCAATGAACCGATAAATCGCATTCGGCTCCAACGTAAACTTGTGGTTTGCCGTAAGCGGAGCTGTGCTGCCATCAGTCGGCGTAGCTGTAAACTCAAGAGTCGGTTTCGATGTATCTATTGTTGAGCCCAGCACATCGCTCCCGAAGATGATATCTCTTGTAGGAACGCCGTCTCCTGTTTTTTCCTCGATTTTGCTTGCATAGATCCAATTACCACTCGCCTCATCATATTTCAGAATCTTGAATTTTGCGGCAAGATCATCAATTGAGAGCGAATTTGCATCCACCTTATAAATCTCAGGGTGAGTTTTGGTATTTGACGTTGCAGAGGAATGATCCACATTCATGGCATTATGGTCTGAGTCATCATAGCCCGCAGCATTGTCAGTCGCAAAAGATGCAGTGTTGGATACAATCACATTCGTCTGATTATTGGAGCCCTCCGGAGCTTCCGTATAGCCCGTCACGGTATATGTGTACTCTATGCGGAGATACTTTTGATCCGGCACTTCAATGTGGAGAATAGCAGGGGTGTTTTTGAGAGTTCCTTCAGGGAGATCAACAGATGTTTTGACAGATACTGTCGGCGTAGCCGATTTGCCATCTGTCTGAGTAATAGTTATGCTTTCAGTGTTTGCATTTACTGTAAAAGTATAATTTCCACTACCATTGCTACCGGTAAAATAGGCTCCTCCAACCCAGTTATTCGATGCATCCTTCTCTTCAACCTTAAGCTGTGAATAATACTGATCCGCACCTGAAAAAGCAATTGTCAGCGTTTGCCCTGGTTGCCATCCCGCAACAGTCCAAGTCTTGTTATCCCCTCCTGATGTAACTGGCAAGCTCTGCACATCTGTCACATTCGAGTAGCTCACAGAAGAACGATAGTCGCTTTTACTCAGTTCCGTGTAAGTGCCGTCTAAGTTGTACTCATACACTTTCAAACTTGTCAGCGCAAATTGAAGATTGTCAAGCGTATCAGAGCTTTCCGTTTCATACTTCAAGGTATCTGTAATATCAACATACTTGGAGTTTGAAAGTTTTTTGCCCTGCGGATTGAAGTCAAGTGCATAGCGCAGTGTTCCTGCACTTCCTCCCTTGTACATCTTCTTGACATTTTCATTGTCAGTTTCCGGAATATCTGTAATAGTTACAACCGCCGCATGATCTGTTTCGCCCTTTTCCTGTAGGCGTATCTTGTTCGTAATCGCGCCGTTTGTCAAAGCACGCTCGAACTCATCCACAGGTATCATTGTGTAGTATTCAATATACTCGATGTTTTCTCTCACCTTAAAAGTGATCGTACTGCCCGATGTTGTAACAGATTCACCAGTATGATACTCTTCAGAGAACTGGCTTGCGCTGGCATTTGTTCCGTCCTTATAATGATAATTTGTCTTATCATTATACAATGGCTTAGAATTATAATTGCCAATTAGGGAGTCAGCCATTGTGTCAGTAACATAGACAAATCCATTCGGCATAGTATCAACAAACGTCCTAATTGTATTGCTGCTTGTGTTCTGTGTCAGATTCATGTTCACCTTCCACTTGAACACATAATACTCAACATCTGTTTCCACGTTGCCTACGCCAATCTCCTTAACAGTAACCTTCGTGATCTGAGATGAAGTCATTGAACCTTGATCGGGAAGCTTGTTATAAATGGTTTCCGTCAGTGTATTTGTCAGATTCAAATTTGTATTATCACCTGTAGCAGTCACAGGGTTCACCGAACCGGCAGTATATACAGAGCCCTCTTCCAGTATCTCCTCTACTTTGTATTGATACCGGACTGTTGTAGTCACACCATTATTAGTAACTGTTTTCCATTGTGGGAAATCATCACCAATAATCATATTACCGTTTACAGGGAGCGTGTAAATTTTCGCCTCCTCTGTTTCGAGATCCATGATATAGTGCCAATCATCACTGCCTTCTGTTGCTTGCAATACCTTAACTTGAATCTCATCCGGACGAGTCTGAAAAACATTATTACTATCCACCCACGTTTTATTCAGTCTTAATGTCGTGGGCTTTGATTTGTTAATGTCTTCGTGCTCGTAAGTGATACCTGTATCGTCTGAATGATTGCCAAAATCGCAGCCATTTGTAAATACTGTTTTCCAACCTGCTTCAACATCCTCTAGGCTTGCGGTAGTTTGATAGGTGACATCAATATAACGATAGTCCGCAGTATCAATGCCCGCTTTGAAACGAATCCGGAATCCTGTAATGTATGAAGTGGTTGTTTCACCATCCGTAATTTCAGTCGTTGTTGGTGTTACTTCGTAGAGATTACTATCAATTGTCGTCTCACTGCCTAACTCTGTTGTTCTGCCTTTTAGAACAATCGCATCGAGTTGCGTTTGTGTCAAGTAATGCAATACTTTTCCATCCGTATCAACAGATGTACCATCCTGTGTGGTTGAGGAACCCAAGCTGTCTACTAAAACTACCGAATTTTGATTAAATCCCTGGTCCTTTATTAAAGCGATTTTCCAATCCAATGCCTTTGTATTCTGGGAAACGTCCTGTTCAATAATCGTTTCTTTATTTCCGGTAAATGTTTTTGTAGCCGAATATCTGGTTTGTGCGGTAATACCAACGCCATCGTGAGAAGAATAACTATTGTCATCATCATACGCAGTTGCATCATTTCGTTTTGTAACCGCCGTATGATTCTGATACCTTTGATACTCAGTAAGACCGTCATCACCTACCACAGTATTATCAAGCGTATTCGCAGCAGACGTATTGTAAAATAACTCAATACCGCTAATAACTCCAGTCTTTTGATCCTGTTCCATCAAGGCTGTGTTAATCCTGAATTTAATTTTGGTATCAGTTTCTTTTGTGATAGTCACATATTTGCAATATTCCGTTGTCTCACTGCCATCGTTCATAATGCAATTGAAGTTACTGTTCAACTCTTCAGCTGTTACATTTTTGAACATTGCATCTTCAATTGTATAGCCATCAATTGTCTCCAAACTGTTTGCATCGACCGCCACCTGATCTCCGGATCTGGATGAGGCGTTCGCATACAATTTCAGTCTCCACTTAAAAGTCTCGGATTCTTCATCAAACCCATCATCAGCTGCTTTTTTTACAAGAACCAGCTCATTTTTGTATTCTACCGTCGCAGAAGAATTTGTATTTGTCGGAGGAGTCGAATCATCACTGCCGGTATAAACCGTATTAGACTGACTAATGCTACTTAATGAAGAATGATTCAGACCAGTTACCGCTGTGGAATAAGTAACTGTTGCTTTGGGAGTATCATTTTCTCCAATAAATTTGAGAATAGAACCAGATATGATTTTGTTATTTGCTGTAAGATTCTCAATATCCCAAGAGTTAATATCATAAACAGTTCCGTTTTCTGCTATAATAACCTTATAACTTGTTGTATGTTCTCCATTTGAATTATAAAGGACATTTCCTTTCCAGCAGTAATTCGTTATTAACCCTTGATTATTGTAATACTCATCAGCATCTTTTACTTTATGGTAATCAGTAAGCTCAGCCCCCTTTGTTCCATCATTATTAATGTACAGCTTGCCATCTTCAATGATGTAATTCGATGTATCAATTTTTTGATAATCGTTCGAATAGTAAAGCACATCATCTTCAGAGAAATGATAGTTGGTAATTTCATTGTTCGTATTGTAGAGAACTCCGTCTCTGACTCCAACATTCGCATTGGCAGTCATCGTGTTTATTTTAATGTAATTACCGTTTTCATCAACATAGATCTGAGGAACTCCGATATCTGGATCAATTGAAGTACTTGCATTTGTAACATCAGTCAGATTATTATTATCATTATAGAATACTTTTCCGCTGATAACCTGATAATCTGTCCCCTCAGTCATCGGGTCTCCATTTGCATCTACAACAGACAATGTTCCCGTCTTATAATTTCCAAATGCCTGATCCACAAGATATGCCTGATCATCCGCAAGTGAGTTACCAGACTTATTTTCCACGGTGATCTCCCAATTTATAGTATCATCTCGATCACCAGAATCTTGATAGTCTGCCTTACCGGATTTTGAAACTTCCAGTTTATCTTCAATCTTACCTGTAGCCTCCGAGGTGACAGGTTCATCGCCGCCGGTCAGTGTTACCTCATTTGTATACTGCAAAGCTGGCGTTGGATTTGATTGTTTATAGGTGAATGTGTAGGTCTCTTGATACTGACCTTCACCTTTGCCGCTAAAGACATACGTACCATCTACAAAGTTTCCGTCACCTGAAGGTTCAACGGTACAGTTCTCAGCGTTCAAAGCAAATGCCACACCGTTAAGCTCGTCTCTTAATGAGTAATTCGTTAATTTCGTTCGACCACCCGGATTTTTCACTGTAACCTTCCACTCAAGGTAAGGATTTCCATTATCATCTTTTTTAGATTCTGCATTATTCTTCTGTGCTGTAACTTTATCCTTTGCAAAATCAACTGTAATCGTGGGGCCATTTGCAAAACTTAATGTCTGATCACCTTCTATTGTTTCATCACGTTTTACCTTGCCCTCGAATTCAATATTACCTTCAAGATACTTATTAGCAGAAAAATAATTAACGTAGTCTGGAGTAAAGTGTATCACAAGAAGCGGATTCGATCTCGTTCCATCTCCATTATCTCCATTCCAGATTGAATAATATCCGGAAGGAACATCTGCTCCGCCCCACTTCGCATTCGCATATTGAGTATCTTTAACCTTGCTGTTAGAGCCAAAGTAGTTTTGGTCAAAACTTAAATTCGCCGGTAACTGATAATAAATATAGCCGCCGTTATTTTTAATATTAGTTACAGTAGATTCATCATTAAACACATAGTGCATAAGCAATGACAGATCTATTGAAGTGTCTGGTGATGCCATAATTATGATCGGCGTTGCTGACGTTTTATCGTATGTTTCCCCTTTCGCAGTGATTGTATAGTCATAGTTTGTTATTGCCACCTGTGGCGAGCCGGGAATAGTTGTTTGAACACTATTGAAGTAAAGAGTTTCTTCGTTATCCGCCTTAGCCACAATCACCGGGATTGTCAAATCTAATTGCAAGATAATATTAAGCACCAAACCGAGGCTTAACATAAGAGCGACAGCCCTATGGATTGCAGTTTTAGTTCTTGACTTCGTTCTGAAACCATTATACATATTGATGCCACTCTCCTTTCCTAAAATATTTTCATATAGCTTTCATATAAAAAACATATGTCGAAGTTCTAAAAGAAGCCGATACTTTTGATCGGCAGAACCCTCACTACGACTTTTCCTATTACATTTTCTTCTGCTATGCAGCCAATACTCGTTGACCGGCTGTCGATGCTAACAGGTCTGTTGTCTCCAAGAACAAACATCCTGCTTTCCGGCACCTGATACGGCAATTCAATATCGCACTCGCCCAGTGCTAATTCTGAAACATACGGCTCATCAAGCGCCTCGCCGTTCACATAGACCGTACCGTCCTCTGCAATGTCTATCACATCACCCGGAAGCCCAATCACGCGCTTAATCAGCACCTTATTATTATAGTAGAAGGCGATGATGTCACCCTGCTTGATATCTGCTAATTTGTTGCACAGCAGAACCTCATCGTTCTTCAGCGTGGGATTCATGCTCGTTCCGGTCACTCTCAGCACCGGCAGGATCATCGTTGAGATGATGATTGCGATTGCCACGACTATGATCAGGGAGCTGACCGTGCTCCATACGGACTTTATGAAATTGTGCCTATACCGCAGCCGTTTCAGCTCTGCCTCAAACTGCGCCGTGGTCGGGATGTCTAAAGTCTTAGCTTTTTCAGCTTCTCCCTCATTTTCTCCTGAAACAATCTTCTTCTCTTCTTCCATTTCAAACTCTCTATATTGTTATCTGTGGATGTCCACAGCCTTATTTTCGTTTTTTCTTTGACTTAGAGGAAGGACTCGCCTCCGCGGATGTCCCCACTGGTTCGCTCGACCTCTCCTCAACCATCTTATCTACGATCGCGTCCAGCCTTGCTTTCAGCTGCGCATTTTCCTCTCTTAAGGAGTCGTTTTCTTGACTAAGCATATATAAAATTTCGATGAGCTTCACCTTAGATAGGTGCTGTACTTCTTTATCGGTCATAACCTTTAACACCATCCATTGTGTTCGTGTGATATACATTTGTGTTC
Organism: Lachnospiraceae bacterium; assembly: GCA_024698555.1. GTDB lineage: Bacteria > Bacillota > Clostridia > Lachnospirales > Lachnospiraceae > RUG11977. The sequence goes on along the minus strand of JAILRI010000213.1, from coordinate 6,661 downwards.
GTTAAATCATATCTGTATTCGTGTGATGTACAACTGTATTCATTAAAATACAGTTCCAACAGAACAAGGTAGGATTAAGAACTGTCCTCCACTCGCGTACAATTTAATTATTACACTCGGCATCGCCTTGTAATCGTTAAATTGTACGGCAGTTCGTTAAAATGTACAAGTCACTGGCTCACTATTTTGTATCAAAGCCGCTGTTTTGGCGGATATCCGCCCATTCTCTCGAAATAAACGCTTTTCAAAATCTGCGTAGAATCGGCATTTCGAGGTGGCTCGGTATTCGTTATTTTGTATCAAGTTAGGACGGTCAATATCCAGGCTCAGATAATAGAGAATCTCGATGAGATCAGATCGCCTGAGCTTTCGCAGTTCCTTGTCCGTCATATTTTTACACCTTTTAATATGATTGGTACAGATATTACAGTTTGTACATTTTCACGAATTTGTTACATCCTGCATGATTTATGGAGGGCACAGACCATGCAGGATGTTTGTGATTTGTTGCGATTTATATTTTCTTTATTATACTATTATCTTTATAGAAAGTCAATCTATTTTAGGTAAATTTATCAATTTTGCTGAATATTCATTTATTATCGCCAATTTTCATATATCACTCTTATGCAACAATACAAAGACGCGCATAGAATTATCTTGCGAAAGCGCAGTAGATACAATTGCAATCCGGAGTTAGAGTATGATAATATACTTTTTGTAGATTTTTGGGGCTTTCGTGCGGTCGGCAGTGCCGACATCCATTTTGCTAAAGGAATATTTAGCATTGATGTTCTTTATCATTTCGTCAAATAGATTTTTTGCTGGGCGCTGGGCGCGAATGCGAGGGGAGAACCCAAAGAGGACAGGGGGAAGGTTCGCGAGCTCGCATTCCCCTATCCCCTTTAGGTTTTCCCCTCGCGCTCCCCTTTCCTCATTCCCTGACCCCCTTGGGGCGTAAGTCTCGCGTTTGGCTTTGGTTGTGTCTTCGTACAGCGGCTTATTGGGTAATCAGACAGCGCACGCCAATCAAGCGGATACATCTAAGCAAGCGGCTTATGTCAAGCAAGAGGCTTACGCCCCCAGAGAGGAGAGGATAAGGAAAGAGGTGAGCGCAGCACCGGCGTAACGGTGCGGGTAAAACCGAAAGGGGATAGGGGGAATGCGAGCTCGCGAACCTTCCCCCTGTCCTCTTTGGGTTCTCCCCTCGCATTCGCGCCCCGCGCCCAGTAAAAATAAATATCGGACAAAGGATAAGAACAAGAAAACAAAAGCGATATCATCCGCACCAGTTTCAAAGTGAATAGTGAAAAACGAAAAGTGAAAAATAATCGCCGCCCAGTCTGCGCACAACGCAAATCTGAGCGGCTTTCTTCTATCTATTCATAAAAATGGGATTCCAAAGGGTCACTGACCCTTTGGCAGAGTTTGAGGCGGAGCCTCATTCAAAATCATCGCGGAGCGATACCGCTAACTCGCAGGCTCGAAATCATCCTCTTTGATTCCGTCCAGAATGCGGCGCGCCACATATGTCTCATCGCGCTCAAAACAGTTGAACAGCGCATAATACCGCAGCCCGACCCTGCCGCCGGTCTGCCCGTTCCGGTTCTTCAGAATCTTCAGCTCAACATTCCGGATCGCATGCTCCTTGCATTCCTCAATCTTCCGCAGATTATCCTGCGCATTCAGCTTTCTGCCCGCACCCTGCACCTGCAAACCGATCAGCACATCCGAACCGTATTCAATCGCGCCCGATTCCTTGAACGCCCGCATCTCAATCTCACCGCTGCCGTAGCTGTCACGGTTCAGGCTCGAGATCACCACAACCGGCAGCCGGCAGTCACGGCTCAGACGCTTGAGCTCCAGAACCGCCTTGTCCGTGTTCTGCTTGTCGCTCGCCCGCAGATCATACGGCGCGACAATCTGCAAATAGTCAATCATCACAACCGGCGTGCGGCCGGTCAGCCGGATATGATCGGTTACGCGCTTCCTGATCTGCGCAATGCCGATATCGCCGATGCCCTCATAATAATACAGATGCCCCGCGTATCGCTGATAGGCAAGCACTGCGGCGTCTATCAGTTTCAGCTCCGCCGCCGAATAGTGCGCATACCGGCTCTTTGTGGTGATGCCGCGGACGGTCTTTGCGCACTTTGTATCGTTCCCGCAGAGCAGATAGGTCTGCCTGCTGATGCTCTTTGCAATCAGCTCGTTCGCGGACATCTCCATCGAAAAATACAGCACATCCGTGCCCGCTGCGGCGATCTGATCGGCGGTCTGCAGCAGAAAGGTTGTCTTGCCCAGCGACGAGACCGCACCGAGGATATAAAGCCCCGCGAACAATCCGCCGTCAAGCTCTTTGTCGAGATCGGCAAACCCCGTCGGGACGGCTTCCATCGCGCCCGCCCCGTGGATGCTATCCAGAAATTCCGCGAGCCTGCCCGCACCGGTGCAGCTCTCATTCGTGCTGCGCTCCTCCGCCTGCACCGCTGCGCTGCTGCGCTCGAGCGATTCGGCAATCTGGGCGATCTGCGCAGAAAACGCCTGCGGATTGCCGCGGTAAAAATCGTTTGCATCCTTGCGCATATTCTCCGGAAAGACGCTGAGGTCAAAATCCGCGACCGCAAACGAGACCGCGCGTTTCAGGAGCTCCGCGCTGAGATCGGCGGCGGCTTTTCTGCCGGGCTCGTCCTCATCAAAGCAGAGGATCAGCGGGCAGAGCGGCGGTTTCTCGTCGATCGCGGCAAGCAGCTTGCGCGAACCGGTGCCGCCGACGGCAATCGCGGGATACTCCCCTGCCGCCATGACGGAGATCGCGTCGATCGGCGACTCGCAGACAAAGCAGGGCTTTGCCGCCTGATAGAGCGCGGCGCGGTGATAGATCGGCTCCTCCCCTGCCTCGATGCTCTTGGGCTTGCGGAAGGATTTGCCGCGCACGCTGCGGGTCAGATAATAGGTGTGGCTGCTGTCATAGGGGATGACAACAACCTGTTTTTCGGCATCAAACCCGAGCTGAAAGCGCCGGACGGTCTCGGGCGAAAAGCCGCGGATTTTTGTCCAGTAGTCGGTTTTGGTGACAGCGTCCATGCACGCCTGAATATAGGCATGATAATCTTTTTTCGGCGCAGATACGTGCTTTTCGGATGTATCCGGCGCTGCATCCTCTGCGGATTTTGTACCCGCTGCGGATTTGCCGGATTTTGCAGATTTGGCAGATTGCTGCGGCGCAGTCTGCACGGGGACGCCGAACAGTTCCGCGGCGAATGCGAGCTGCTGCGGGAAGCTCTCGAGGTGCTCGACCAGCCCGATCAGCGTGAAGATATCGCCGCTTTCGCCGCAGGCAAAGCAGTGCCAGCGGGTGCCGTTCTCATAGACCGAGAAGGCGCCGTCGGAATCCTTGCCGCGGTGGGTGCCGCTGCCGCAGAGCGGGCAGTGATACAGACCGGAGCGTTCCCGCACGGTAATGCGCGCGAGATATTCGGACAGTTTTGCTTTCAGGATATCGTGCTGCATAATTCCCCCACCTAAAAACACGGATCTGCCCTCTGCTTTTTTATCAGCGCTGTAATTCACACCAGAACGCAGAATAATTCAGATCCATTCCATTCATACATAAAAACGGGAGTCCAGAGGGATAATATCCCTCTGGCGGAGTTTGAGGCACAGTTTGCGCAGCAACACTGTAAGCCTCACATTATAAATCCGTCGGAGACACATAATTTGCATCTCTATTTTTGATTGTATCATGAAAACAGGGGGCTGTCAAGGTTTCGGGGGCAGTGCGGAATCAAATTTAGCAGCAAAACGCAATTTCCGATTTGGGTAAAAATGCGTTTAGGTGCTAAAAACGGGGGATAAAATTAGCAGCAAAACGCAATTTCCCATTTTGGCAAAATGCGTTTAAGTGCTAAAAACGGGGGATAAAATTAGCACCTAAACGCAATTTTTCATTTTGGCAAAAATGCGTTTAAGTGCTAAAAACGGGGGATAAAATTAGCAGCGAAACGCAATTCCGGATTTTGGCAAAATGCGTTTTGCTGCTAAAAAAATGCGTTTAGGTGCTAAAAAAATGCGTTTTAGTGCTAAAAAAGTGCGTTTAGGTGCTAAATCGTGTTTTTGAAATCGACGTATGTACGGGATTTTCGGCATGAAAATTTTTCCTAATACTTTAATACTTTAGTATTTTAGTAGCACACGCCATTGCATTCATGGCGAATGCAATGGCAGAGCTTTCCGATAAAAGGGAATGTGGGCGGGCTATGGTTTCCTGTTCTACATCCGGTGTTCGAAGATTTCTTCTGCTTGGTGCGGACTGGTTTTATTTTTGTTTCTTGTTCTGTATCATTTGCCCGAATGTTAAATTCCGCTGGGCTCTGGGCGCAAGTGAAAATAAACATTTATACAAAAAGATAAAGAACAAGAAAACAAAAGCGATATCATCCGCACCAGTTTCAAAGTGAATAGAGAAAAGAGAAAAGAGAAAAGTCAGAGCCTCATGATTGATCCATCGGAGATGCCTTCTCCTTTTCCTTCTCCTTATCTTTCGCCTTGCCGTGATGCGTGAACGTGAAAACAATCGAATTCAGATTCTTCACCGTCGGGATCACCGCAGGATCGTTCGGGTCCGGCAGCGCAATTCCCGGATACTTCTCCTCCAGATACGTCTGCTCCCGCAGAATCCGCCACGTTGTCTCAAATGTCCGCTTCAGCAGCGTGGTCTTGTTTTTCGCTGCCGCAAGCCGCTGCTCAAACTGCGGATTCCGCTCGATCATCGTCGTCGCCGAAATATGCGGCGTATTGTCTCCGCATTGCTCAATGAGCTGCACGATCACCATGACATTCTCAACCGCGCATTTATTCCGCTCCTTGACGATCGACGACTTGACAAGAAAGCTGTGCGAGGGCTTCCGGATCAACTCGCCGCGGCGCGTCAGCTTCGGCTCGCCGTTCTTCTTGCGCTCAATCGCCAGCCTGTAAACCGTCTTGATCACCATGTTCATATACGGCGAGCTGAATGAAATCGTGTTGCGCTTGTCGTCATATCCTTCAAAGTTCAGCACCGGATAGAGCGACTGCGATGGCTTGCCGTTGCGCGTGCCGTGCATCACGCCGACAATTGTGTGAAAGCTCTGGATTGTGTCAATGATGCGCTGAATGCCCGCCTTGTTCAGGTTGCGCTGCAGTCCCATGCTCTCCGCGAGATCGGGTACATAAAGCGTGATGACGTCGCGGATCTGCTTGCAGTTTGTTTTTTCAAATTCGGTCAGGATGATCGAATAAAAGATACGCAGCATGCCGAGCTCGATTGACTCGATGCCCTCATTTGTGACCATATCCTGCAGCTGGACCTCGGAGACCGGCTGGATATCGTTGCCGATGAAATACATTCTGCCGTCTGAGAATTTGAGCCCGTCGGTTGAAGCTAGCGGCTGCAGATAGGCATTGCCAGATGGTTTCAGGCTCATGACGTACTGATAATTTTGCATGGTCGGGACGGCGAGCAGCGAGGGGATTTCACGGATTGCGTTTTCCGCCTGTGCTTTGGTGCGGTAGGGCGGCGGCTCCGGAATCAGTCTGGTGAGTGTTTTCTGGAGCAGTCCGCCGACATTGAACGCCGCGAGGAAACGGATCATCGAGGGCGCGGGATCTTGAAGCAGCGCTTCGTATTCCTCATCGGAGAGGTATTCGTCGGAGCGGATTTTATTCAGGTCCTCCTCCGGGAGTGTTGCGAGGAAATGGGCGCGGCTCTGCGGCGTTGAGAATGCCGGTGTAATCATGCTGAATGCGCGGATAAAGAGCATGTTTGAGGTACAGGCGAGCATAAAATCCTTGCTTTCGATATCTACGGTGGGATCGACGAACCACGCGATGAAGCCTGCGATTTCAAATTCTGAGCGGTCGAGCCCGAGCTGATCGGCGTAATCGTGCAGGATTTCAAGCAGACGGGCTTCTTGTTCGGGGCTTGGGAGTGTTTTTTTCGGTGTAGGGTTCTCATTGATCATGGGGGTTCCTCCTGCGGTTTACCGAGTTTATCGGGGCTACTGGGATTACTCACGTTATCGGGTTTACTCAGTTTACCGGTATTACTGAGGTTACTGGGTTTACTGAGCATCAATGGTGCAGATTTGTTTTCTTGTTCTTATCCCTTGTCCAATGTTTGATTTCACTGGGCGCGGGGCGCAAGTGCGAGGGCAAGAACCACAGGGAGAGGGAAGTCCTCGCTTGCGCTCGGGTCTCCCCTCTCCCTAAGGTTCTCTCCCTCGCGCTCCCTCTTTCCTTATCCTCTCCTCTCTGAGGGCGTGAGCCACTCGCTTGACGTAAGCCTTGTGCTGAGATGTACCTGCTTGATTTTGGCTGCACCACTCGCGTAATTTGTGATGCTCGATAAAATGCAAGCCGCTGTTCGGCAAATCCTGCGCAAGGCTTGTGCGAAAATGCAAGGCTTACGCCCCAAGGGGGTCAAGGAATCAGGAAAGGGATGAGCGCAGCACCGGCGTAACGGTGTGGGTAAAACCTAAATGGGATAGGGGGAATGTGAGCCTTGCGAACCTTCCCCCTGTCCTCTTTGGGTTCTCCCCTCGCATTCGCGTCCCGCGCCCAGTAAAAATAAATATCGGACAAAGGATAAAGAACAAGAAAACAAAAAAATATGCCTTTAGCA
>JAILRI010000214.1 GCA_024698555.1 Lachnospiraceae bacterium | reverse complement strand
GAGCTTTTGTATGAATTTCTACGACAATATCTCTCTATTTGATAAATACAAGATCATACAGCAGATCGGAGAAACCCCGTTTTACTCCGATTATTTGGGCATTGTCGAAGAAACCGGGAAGAATGTCTACATCAAGATGATCAATCCCGAAAAGTTTACGCGTTACGAGGTTGACAAGATATGCTTTGGTAATGAATGCGTTAAGATCAAGACCTTTGAAAGCCCGTATATTCTCAAACTATATGATGCCGGCGGTTTTTCCAACACAGTCTGTATTGTATCCGAATATATCAGCGGATTTATGACTCTGAGACAGTATCTTGAAAACAACAGCAATATAAGTCTTTCCACTGCTCTTGATATTATTGAGAAACTGGCTACGGGTCTGAATTATGCTCACAGTAAAAACATCCTTCACCGGGGGGTAAGAGCCGCCAATATTGGTATTATCGAACGCGAAGACGGACAGATGGATGTTAAGCTGTTTGATTTCGGCGTTTCACAGATCATAGATTATTCCAATACTTCAGCCGAATACGTGGATGAGAATTTTGGCTTCATGGCTCCGGAAAATACCGGACTGCTCAATCATAAGGTTGATTGCCGTTCCGATCTGTATTCTCTGGGTATTCTGCTGTATCGTTTCCTGACCGGTCATTATCCTTTCCATGCGGATACCATCGATAACATGGTTTATCAACATGTTGCGGTTATGCCCAAGGAACCTACCGATTTTAACCCCGCGATCCCGACCCGTATATCGGATATGACTATGAAGCTCCTGGCCAAGGAGCCTGATCTGCGTTTCAGGAACGCGTTTGAACTGATCAACGAGATAGATGAGTTCAAGATGAGAAGCGGGGCAGGACTCGATGATGAGGAAGAAAGCGGTATGCTCCTGCAGAATCTTGAGCAGAGAGCAAGACTCATCAGCCGTAAGAAAGAACTTACGGAACTCAGAAATTATTATACGCAGGCATTAAAGAACGAAGGCAGGTTCTGTCTGGTTCAGGGAGACGCCAATTCCGGCAAGAGCGATCTGATCACCAATCTTTGTTCAGAACTTGAAGAGAGCAAGATACCGTTTTTCAGGGCATCCTTTATCCCTCAGAAGAGCGGAACACCCAGACATGCTTTCAGGGATATACTGCTCCAGTATATCAATATATACAAAAAATACGATCACAAGATGGCATCTACCGAAAGAACCCGTCTGTTTGAGGCTCTTTCCGGTCAGAGTGAGCTTGTGTTCAAGGTGTGCAGCGAAATGATGGCAGTATTGCCGGAACAGGCGGAGATCACCGAGCTTGATCAGTTCAGGGAGAACCAGCGAGCTACTGACAGGCTCTCATCATTTTTCCTCCAGCTTTATGAACAGGGCAAACCGTTTATCATTGTGCTGGATGACCTGCATTATGCAGATGCGGCATCACTCAGCCTGCTCATCAATATGGCAGGGCTTATCCGTAAATACAAGGTGTTTATCGTCTGCTCCATGCTGACTACCTTCGATGAGGAGAACAGTCTGCTCAAAGTTCTGGTAGATACCATTAATGATAAGTCGTCCAATGCCATAGTTATGACACTGACAGACTTTGACCATGACCGTATGACGGAGTTTATCGCTGAACTCCTTCTTATCAGCAAAAAGTCGTGCGCTGAGCTTGTTAACTACATCTTAGAGAATACGGGCGGTAATTCTTATTTCGCCTGCAATCTCATCCGTTCCATGCTTGAGAACGGTTCCATTGCCATCTGTGACAGACAGATAGAAGTACGCTGGGATAAGTTTGAAAATACCAATATTGACATCAGCGAGCTGGTGGAGAAGAGGGTTGACAATCTTTCCAAGGAGGCTATAGAAGCTCTTGATGTTGCTTCTATCATAGGTTCTGATTTTTCGTCCAAATTGCTTTCGGCAGTGCTGGAGATTTCCAAGGAAGAGGTCAATTCACGGCTGTCTGAAGCTCTTGACCAGCAGCTTATAGAGTACAGCTCTACGCTTGACGGTCTGTGTTTTACTCATCACGATATTCAGCAGGTATTTATCAATCATTTGAGCGACAGCCAGAAGAGATCTCTCCACTTAAAGATCGCGAAGTGTCTGGAAACACTCAATCCTGATATCGATAAAGCAATATTTGAGATATTCTATCACTATCTTGAGGCCGATTCGACCGCGGATCTTAAAAAAGTTGCCATGAGAGCCGGTAATAAGGCTCGCGAAGCCAATGCCAACGAAGACGCGATCAAGTATTACAGAAAAGAGATCGAACTGGTTTCATATGATGAGGATAAGGCAAACTGGCTGATCGCAAAACAGGCTTTAGTTGAGCTGAACCTGATGGCCGGTCATTATGATGATGCCATTTCAGCTGCGCAGGAGTTGCTCGGGCATATGGACGACGCGCTTGCCAAAGCCAAGCTGCTGCATCGTATTGCCATGGGCTTCTACAGACAGAGCGATTTTGAGAGCTGCCGCAAGTATCTGCTTGCTGCTCTGGAGGAACTCAAAATACTGTTTCCCGACGGTACAAAAGCCAGTGTGCTTATCAGGATACTCTCCCTGAAGACGAAGATAAGCTCTTTGTTTATCTCGGATTATTCCAAGATAGACGAAAAGAATACAGCCTCTGAGAAAGCATCGCTGATAGTTTCCATATACGAGGTTCTTTGCTGGGTATTTGCATATTCGGATATTACCAAGTTTGAGTATGTTTCTCTTAAGCTGTACACTTTTTCGAAATACTATTTCGGAGCGTCAAAAGAATTTGCACTTGCGAATTCGGCATTATCAATGTTTTACATGCTGGGCGGAGATAAGAAGCGCTGCACCGATACCCAGCTCATTGCTACGAAGCTCAGAAATAAATACAATGACACATACGGACAGGCCAGAAGCGAGCTGTTTTCAGGCTTTGCTCTTCAGACCGAAAGTGAACTCGAGCACAGCGTGAAGCATTTTAAGACTGCCGCGGCAACCTTTAAGACTATAGGTGACAGCTGGGAATACAATAATGCCCTGATGTTTATGCTATACTCACACCTTATGTCCGGCGAATATGCAACCTGTGTCAAGAAGATATCCGAATGCAAAGCCCTTTCGGAGAAACTTGGTGACCAGTTTACGCTCGCCCGTTGCCACGCATTACTTGTTGAATGCTATACGCAGATGGGCAATTATCCGATGGCTGAAGTTACAGCCAAAGAATCCAGAGCTTTTGTTGAATCGCTTGATTTCCCGTATGCGTCTGCTGCTTTCTATCTGGCATATGGCAAGCTGATGTTTGACCAGCTTAAATATTCCGAAGCCACCCAGCTTCTTTCAAAGGCGACAGATCTGATAGATGAGCATTCACTGGCACCGGTTTATCTGGCATCGGCATATTCATATCTGGCCATGTCAAAGGTGGGAGAGTTTTCACACCTTCGCGGCTCCATGAGTCTTACCGATATTACCGTTACCGAAAAAGACATTTCTGCTATCTGTGATAAGGCAAAGGCTGTTTCAAAACATGTACCCAACGCTATGATAGCGGCACAACGTGCTCAGGCGGCATTCGGTATAGTTTGCGGAAAGTTTAAGATAGCAGATTCGGCCTTTACAACCGGAACAAAGCTTATATCAAATGTTAATTACAAATACGAATGCGCGATGCTCGAATATGAATACGGTCAGTATCTCCTTTCAAAGCACCGCATGAATGAGGCGCGATTCCAGATATTTGAAGCATATATGAACTTTACGAACATTTCCTCGGATAATCGCGCCAAGGAATGTGAGAAGATAATCAATGACAAATATTCCGAGTCTTTCAGGGATAATTCGCTGATGCAGAGTATTTCGTCCCAGCGTGTACGCATGAATGTGGACAGGAAGGCCAATACACTGCTCAGACTCGGAGAACGTCTTACATCTACTCTGGAACTGGATGAACTGCAAAAGAAGATCCTGCAGGACGCTGTTGAGATGGTTGGAGCGGAACGAGGTATTCTCTTCCTGTATCCCGAGACCGGAGTTAAGAAACTGTATGTAGCTTCTGTTTATAACCTGGGCAATTTCGATGGGAATACTTACGAATGGATGCTCCAGGAGGTTGAAAAAAGCCGTAAGCCCATAGTTATCAATGATGTGCAGTCTGATGAATACCGTAAGCATTATTCCATCATGGCTAATTATGGTATCAAGTCAGTTATGGCTCAGCCTATGTTTGTAAGAGGTTCGCTGTTCGGAGTAATTTATCTGGACAGCCGTCTGGTCCGCCAGATATTCACCGACGAGTATACAGAGGCTATGGGATTTATCGCGAACCAGGCCGGAGCGCCTATCGAAAATGCCCGTTTGTATCGAAGGGCTATCACGGACGGTCTGACCGGTATCAACGGCCGTTCCTATCTGGACAACCTTATCGTCGACAAGACCAGCGAGGAGAATCCTCAATTGTCGGCGATCATGATAGACGTAGACCATTTCAAGAATTTCAACGATACCTATGGACATCAGTTTGGTGATAAGGTATTGAAACAGATCGCCGGTATCATGAAACGTGACAGCGGCGAACTTGGAACACCCTGTCGTTACGGCGGTGAGGAATTTGTTATTCTGCTTAACAGCAATGATGTGGAGTACGCGCTTTCGATCGCTGAGAAGGTACGTGCCGATGTGGAGGCTACAGAGCTGGCATACAACAATGGCAGTGAAGTGCAGCTGGTATCGGTTACCATCAGCTTGGGCGTATCCATATGGGATCCCAAGACCATGGAGAGGCTGGATCTGATCGAACACGCAGACAAAGCGCTTTATTTCGCGAAGCATAACGGACGTAATCAGGTCAAGCTTTGGGATGCTTCGATAGACTGACAAAAAACCGGACGGTATTTCACGTCCGGTTTTGTATTAAAAATGATTATTCAGTGGTTTTTTCGGTATATCCGCATTCGCTGAGGCGCTGAGGGATATATTCCTTTAAGGTGGAGTTGGGACAAACCTCAAGCATGAGCTTATAATAGTAGATGGCTTTTTCATTGTCTTTCAGAGCCTGATAGGATTTGCCCAGGTAATACATTGCCGCGTCGTTATCGGGCGAAAGCTTGACAGCCGCTTCGAGCAGCCGTGAGGATTCGGCATAATCACCGTCATCAAAGGAATTTCTGCCGCTGCGGTATACTTTTCTTGACGCAAGAGGATATATTTCGTTTCTGATCTCAGACAGAAGCTCTATGGCTACATCATTGTCAAGTCCGTTCTCATCGACCTCGGTAAGCTCCAGGGCAAAAGCAACGAGCTCATCATCGTCATATTCATCTGACTTGAGTTTTTTATACTTACCCCAGACTTCAAACAATTTGTTATATGATGAGGAATTAGTACTGACAACCGCAGGAGTATCGGGCTCTTCATCTAAGGAGCTCTCAAGCTCACGGATCTGTTTTTCCAGATTGGCTATACTGCGTTCCTGCTGGGTGATGGTAGCGTTTTTCGTACTCAGCTCGGCACTGTAATCGATCTTTTGAGATTCGTATTCCTGCCTGATCTTTGATTCCTTAGTGGGAACTATCAGGTAATAAACCACTGCGATGCCGATCAGGACTCCGATAAAGAGATTAAAGAAAACCATGATATTTGGTTTGTCTTCATGATACGAACCCGCAAAGCCTATAACACGTCTGCCTTCGGCGTCCGGAGCCATGAGTATTCTTTCGGCTTTCTCCTTTTTGCTCAGCTGCTCGTAGTCTTTAGTCTCTTCGTCTATATGAGCGATGTAACGTAAAGTCATGGGATTTGAAACATCTATATTGCGAGCCTGTTCGAGGACCTTCATGGCTTTCTCGTAATCGCCTTCTCTGATATAAAGCAGGGCTAAGAGCTGTAAAGCCTTAAGCATCCTCGGATTCATACTTACCGCTTTTTTCAGCTGAACGATAGCCATATCGGCATTTCTGGCATCGCTGTATTCCCTGACGGATTCGAGTGCCTGGTTGTATTTGCGGATAGCCTGATTCATGCTGTCGAGTTCGACAGAATTATCCTGTACTTTTGACAGAAAGTAATCAGCGTCGTTGTCGTCGTCTTTAAAATTTTTGCTGATGACCCATTCGGAGAGCGCGGCAACGACCTCCCCGGTTTCAAAAAGCACCAGTCCCAGAAGATTCCGGGCATTTATATTTTTTTTGTTGATCTCCAGGCTTCTTTTAAGATCGGTTATGGCACCGCTTAAGTTCCTGACTTTAGCTTTTTCAAGTCCGCAATTGTAATAATAATTTGAGAGCCGCAGGATCCTTCTGTATACAGTAAGCTCGGCACCGCATACGTCGCAGTACTGTTTTTTGGAGGGAACGGGGGCTCCGCACTTCGGACAATTCATCTATAATCCCCCATAATCAACGTGAATTATCGTTTCCTTCGGCATTCTTCAAAATAAGATCCAAAATGTCAGCCAGATCTGTCATATCATTGTTATAGATGACATCCTCAGTCTTGTCCACTTCGTTTGAAGGTTGAAATCTGGCTATCTCCTCGTTGAAATCTATCATAATGATATCCTTTCATATATTAATATGTACTTTCCGTAGTATCATGGATCTCATCGAGCAGTTTTTTCTTCATATTATAAAGCGGTGTGGACAGATCGACATAAACCTCGTGAGGATTAGCAAAGCGCCGGGTCTCCTCCCAAAGCGTATCGAGCTCTTTCTTGCAGTATTCACGGATCTTCATGACCGGATCGGACGAATAAACGCATACACCGTCTTTGAAGACAGGAACCATCATTTCACGAATGGTATATGTGCCGCCCTTTAAGACGGTCTTGTTCCAGGTAGCTATGGGATCGAAGATAAGCAGGTTTTTATCGGTATCGTACTTTTCGTCGGCAAGGGCGATCAGATCGGCGTAGATCTTGCCGGTTTCATTGTCGTAGATACGGAAAATAGTCTTATTGCCGGGATTGGTGATCTTGATCGGATTCTCGGAAAGTTTGATCTTGGGAATAAACTCTCCATCCTTTTCCATGGCAGCCAGTTTGTAAACACCGCCGAAGGCAGGCCAGTCCTTGCTGGTGATCAGATTGGTGCCGACGCCCCAGGAATTGATCTTGGCTCCCTGCAGACGCAGTGAGTTGATCAGATATTCATCCAGATCACTTGACGCGCAGATGATGGCATCTTCAAAGCCTTCATCAACGAGCATCTTGTGAGCTTTCTTGGACAGATAAGCTAAGTCGCCGCTGTCAAGCCTGATGCCGTATTTGGGAGGCATCTTGCCGGATTCCCTTAATTCCTTAAATACCTGGATCGCCGCGGGAACACCGCTGCGGAGGGTATCATAGGTGTCAACAAGTAAGGTGACGTTTTCGGGATAAAGTTTCGCGTAAGTACGAAAAGCCTCGAGTTCATTGTCGAAACTCATAACCCAGCTGTGAGCGTGTGTACCAAGTACGGGAATGTCAAACATCTGTGCGCATACCACATTACTGGTTCCGATACAGCCGCCGATCACGGCAGCTCTGGCGCCATATGTTCCGGCATCCGGACCCTGAGCGCGGCGCAGGCCGAATTCCATAACACCGTCGTTGCCGGCTGCGTAGCAGACACGCGAAGCCTTGGTGGCTATCAGGCTCTGATGGTTGATAAAATTCAGTATGGCAGTCTCTACAAGCTGTGCTTCCACAACAGGGGCAATTACTTTCACCAGCGGTTCCATCGGGAATACAACACTGCCTTCGGGAACAGCGTAAATATCACCGCTGAAACGGAAGGTCTTCAGATAATCAAGGAAGGGCTCTTTGAAGATCTTAAGTCCCCGAAGGTATTCGATATCGTTGTCGGAAAAATGCAGATTCTTGATATAATCTATCACCTGATCGAGCCCGCAGGCGATAGCGTATCCACCGCCGCAGGGGTTCTCACGGTAAAACGCGTCGAAGATCACACGCTGGTTCTTATCGGCGCCGCATTCAAAATATCCCTGCATCATAGTCAGTTCATAAAAATCCGTAAGCAGGGTAAAATTCCTGTTATCCATATTAGTGTCCATATCTGTCAATCCTTTCTTCAATCAATATGCCCGTCCCCAATATACCAGCGCTTTCGCGGGTTTTCCACAGCAGATGCATTTGTCGGAGAGCTTAACCTGATCGAAAGGCATGCATCTGGATGTCGCACCCGTATCTTCCTTTATACGATCCTCACATGCGCGGTCACCGCACCACATTGCGCGTACAAAACCGGGTTTTTCATCTATCGTCTTCTTAAATTCCTCATATTCCACAGCGTCATAGGTGTGTGAATCTCTATGGGCTAAAGCTGTGTCGTACATATTCTGCTGGATATCTTCGAGCAGTCCGGATATCTTTTCGGTGAGATCATTCAGCGGTAAAGTCAGCTTTTCATGTGTGTCTCTTCTGACAGCCACGCAGGTTCCGGCTTCAATGTCCTTGGGACCTACTTCTATACGAAGCGGAATGCCTCTCATTTCCTGCTCGGCAAATTTGAAACCGGGTCTCTTATCGGTGGAATCAAGCTTTGCTCTGATACCTGCGGCGTTGAAGCTGTTCAGAAGCTCATTGGCTTTATCCAGCACACCTTCCTTTGTCTGCATGATAGGGACTATCATAACCTGTACAGGCGCTATTGCAGGCGGAAGCTTTAATCCCGAGTCATCCCCGTGAACCATGATGATGGCACCTATCAGCCTGGTGGACATGCCCCAGGAAGTCTGATGTACATACTGAAGGGTGTTATCCTTATCCGTGTACTGAATGTTGAAGGCTCTGGCAAATCCGTCACCGAAGTTATGGCTTGTTCCGGACTGGAGAGCTTTGCCATCGTGCATCAGCGCTTCGATAGTGTAAGTGGCCTCGGCACCCGCGAATTTCTCTTTATCGGTCTTACGGCCCTTTACTACAGGGATCGCGAGGTATTTCTCACAGAATTCGGCGTAGAGATTCAGCATCTGCTCGGTACGTTCCTGCGCTTCCTCGGCCGTGGCATGAGCAGTATGGCCCTCCTGCCACAAGAACTCCCTTGAACGCAGGAAAGGACGGGTCGTCTTTTCCCAGCGGACCACGCTGCACCACTGATTATATACCTTGGGCAGATCACGGTAGGAGTGTACCAGATTTGCGTAAAGGTCGCAGAACAGCGTTTCGGATGTGGGCCTTACGCAAAGCCTTTCCTCAAGAGGCTCGAGCCCGCCGTGGGTAACCCACGCGACTTCGGGAGCGAAGCCTTCAACGTGATCCTTTTCTTTTTCGAGCAATGATTCGGGAATGAACAGAGGCATGTAAACATTTTCCACGCCCGCTTTTTTGAACATTGCATCCAGATTTTTCTGTATATTTTCCCAGATGGCATATCCTGCCGGCTTGAAGATCATACATCCCTTAACGCTGGAATAATCCATGAGCTCGGCTTTGCTTACGATATCGGTATACCATTGGGCAAAATCCTCTGCCATAGAGGTTATCTGTTCGACCTGTTTTTTTTCGTCAGCCATTTTTATGTCCTCCTGATAAACAATACGATTAAATTATATTCTACCACACTTCATACCCTTTATTCAATACTCAAATGATTTTTATCATAAGTAAAACCGGATGAACAGTAATGGGAGACAGGTTGCAATATTTTCACGCAGATAGTAGAATAAAAGCCGTGGCAGGTATTGAACATACATAATCTAAAAAAGGACTATAAGAAGCATGATACCATCAGACTATTTAAAAATATATACGGCAGAGCCGGGCGAGCTGGCCAATACGGCTTTGTATGAGAAAGTCTACAGACAGCTTCCGGCTTTTCGAAAACAGAGAGCCGACAAATATAATAATGAGAATGTCAGGCTTGAATCGGTTGCTGCGTTTGGACTTCTGATATATGCGTTGAAGCAGGCAGGACTGCCTATGGACAGGCCGTCGATATGGGATGAGCTTGACTGCAGGGTGACGGAAAAAGGAAAGCCTTATTTTGCGGGAATACAGGATATACATTTTTCTCTTTCCCATACCAAAGGAGCCGTATTGTGTGCCATATCGGGGACAAATATAGGATGCGATATAGAGGTTCCTGACCGGAAGGTGGATATCGCGGGAATCGAAAGACTGGTATTGTCCGATAAGGAACGGGAGAAATTTGATATTTGCGACCGGTTGGCTTTTTTCCGCATATGGACACGCAAAGAGGCATATGTGAAGTATACGGGTGAAGGCTTGGGCGCGGAATTCAATACCTTTTCCGTGGATGAAACGGATATACCGTCCTTTACGGATGAACAGGACGGATATGTGCGAGCCGTTTGCTCTCCTCTGATATCATTTATGCCTGAGATCGCAAAGGTCGCCCTGAGCCGGTTTTTTCTGGATTGAACCCGGCAATTATCTTGTAATAATGATGTATAATGTTGTAAAGACATTGGCGGGGTATTTTAAAAACATCAGATATCGCATATACTGTTCACGAGCCTTTCAGAACGGCTATTATTTATGATATCAGGGGGTGTAGTATGCAGGAGGCTTACAAAAACTTTACAACGGCGGTTTATGTTACTGTAGGTGATGTTATCAACATCAGGGATTTTGATGAATTTGAAAAGACTTTTGAGCATATCTCGGGACCGGTGCACATCGACAAGGTGTATCTTGAATACTGGCGCGGGAATCAATGGGCCGATAAGGAGCATATGCTGAAGGTAAAGGAATTCTTTGAAAAAAAGGGGATCAAAACTTCGGGCGGTATCACTACCACCGCGGTCGGTACCGAAGGCTTTGAATCGCTGTGTTATTCCAACCCGCAGCATATAGCTGATCTGAAGAAAGCAGTGGAGCTGTGTGCTCAGACTTTCGATGAGTTTATCTTCGATGACTTTTATTTTACCAACTGCAGATGCGAAAATTGCATAAAGGCAAAGGGGGAGAGGAGCTGGTCCGAATTCCGCATGGACCAGAAGCTCGAAGTAACGAAGGAAACTGTCATGAAGACCGCTAAAAGGATCAATCCCGGGGTCAATGTCATCATCAAGTATCCACAGTGGTTTGAATATTACAATGAGACCGGCTATGATCTGGTAAATGAACCAAAGTATTTTGACTCGATCTATACCGGTACCGAGACGCGCAATCCCGAGTATTCCCAGCAGCATCTTCCCAAATATCTGGGCTATTTTATCATGAGATATCTGGAAAGCGCAGCTCCGGGCAGAAACTTAGGCGGCTGGTTCGATCCCTTCGACTGTAACTATAATCTGACCTCATATCTGGAACAGGGGTATCTGACTCTGTTCGGCAAGGCAAAGGAGGTCACGCTGTTCTGCCTCGGAGCGCTTCGTAAGGAAACTCCGTGGAGGCTTATGGCGCCGGCTGTCGGGGAGGCCTTCAGGGAATGTGATGAATATCTCGACAAGCTTGGAAATCCGGTGGGAGCCGCTGCCTACAGACCCGGCGGAGCACGAGGAGAGAACGATCTCCATTCGTATCTGGGCATGTGCGGTATCCCGTTAGAGCCTTGTATTGACTATCCGACTGATGCCGGGACCGTGTTCCTTACCGAAGGAGCCTCGGCAGACCGTGAAATATTTGAAAAGATGAAAGAAACGATGCTTGCGGGTGGCGAATGCATAGTCACCAGCGGGTTTGTCAGGAAGAATGCCGAAAGATTCAAGCTGGAGTTCGTGAATGTCGGTGTGAGCGACAGGCGCGCTTTTGTGCGGGAATATGCGGGAACTCACAATAACGGTATCAATCTCAATGGGCGCGTCGCGGGCTTCGACACGATCCTGATCCCCCAGGTCGATTATTGCAACAATGACATCTGGGAGCTTGCAGCAGGCTATGCGAAGTATAATAATTTCCCGATAGTCCTTCGTACAAGGTATGGTAAGGGGCATATCAGCATCATTACGATCCCTGACAATATGGGTGACCTGTACAATTACCCCGCGGAAGTATTAAATGTTATCCGCGACCTGTTCACGCATGAGCTGCCCTTTAAGCTTTTGGGAGGCGCGGGGATCATGCTGTTTGCTTATGACAATGACACATATATCCTGCGTTCCGATCTTCCCTATTCGGAAAGCGTGACACTGGAATTTTCACCTGAGGTCAAATCGGTCAATGAGGGCCGCCGGGGCTTTGAGCTGAAGCTGAACGATCAAAAACAGTTGAAAATGCCTCTGATGCCGGGGATGAACATGATCATAAAGGTTACGCGGTAAGTAGATCCCGGACAACTACATAAAATAATACCTGTGGCTGATGCTTAGGAAATTGCATTTGTCACAGGTATTTTGTTACGGATCGATTCCCTTTATGGTATACTGATGAAAGTAGTGGTTTTCCGGTTTACGGGAAACGGCAGGTTGTATTATATGTGGTAAAAGTAAGGAGGTAAACATGGGGAAACGTATTGTTAAATTATTTTGCGGCATGTTAGTCATTGCTTTTGTATTCGCTTTTTTCACAGATACCGGCAAGGCACAGGCTGCTGACAAGCTAATGGAGAAGTATTTCCCGAAGGGGATTGAGAAGATCAAGCCCAATAAGCTGCTGATCGATATCGACGAGAATGATACTTGCTGGATCGGAGCCATCGTAAAGCAGAACGACGATATCCTCGCGATGGTCAGGGACTTTGAAGCTTGCGAAGAATACGTTGATTATACAGATGATTTTTATTGGGATAGTAGTATACCAAAGTTCTATGTGGATAACGGAATAGATGATTTGGAAACCACTGTTCAGTTCGATATCTCAATCGACGGCGGAGATTGGCAGTATGAGAAGAGCTGGGATAAAAAAGAACAGGACATGTATAAGGACGGTTTCACTTTTTATGATGCTATGGGCACTGCTTACGATGACAATTCTGTATATTTTTCGATAATGGATGCAGGTGTCGCAGCCGAAGGAAAGTTACTGAAGAAGACAGTTATTACGAAAGATGATTATTTTCGGTTTGATCTTAAGAAGCATACCTTCAAGGTGAGATACCGTTACTGCGTTCAGTACGGATTGCTTAATAATCATGAAGCGGGACTTCAGTATCATTTCACAGACTGGTCCGATACAACCACATTTGGAAAGACTACGGATCAGAATCTCGAGATCCCGGATGAAATGCCGGCTCCCGATATTTCAAATCCTAAGAGAGAAATGGATGAAGAAGGAAAATGGGATTATATTTCTGTCATGACACATTTCTCTCAGGATGTTACCGATACTCTGAATGCCATATACTTAAAAACAGGAGAGCGCGAGCCTTTCGTTATCATCACCGAAGCGGCTGTGGACGATCTGACCGAGAAAAAATTCTATGATGGCTATATGGCAAACGCTACCTGGTTGTCTGACGGTCAGCGAGGTGTCTCATTTTACTATGATGGGTCGCCATTCAACGAAAAGTCAAGGATACTTATCAGGGCAAAGGTTCAATGTGAGTCGTTAGGCAAGGATTCAAAGTATGATTACGCGGTAGATAAGGTAAAGGGTCTCAAAGCAAAGAAGACCAAGACCACATCGATCGCTCTTTCCTGGTCGAAGGTCGACGGCGCTGAATTCTATGAGATCTACAGCGGAGACAACAAGCTTCTCGGAACCTCGAAGACCAACAGCTTCACAGTAAAGAAGCTGAAGGCCGGAACAGGCTATGATTTCAAGGTGCGCGCCGTTGCTGACAAGGTATTCGTAGGACTCTTCAGCGATACTTTGCAGACCCCCACGAAGCCCGCAAAAGTTAAGGTCAGCAGTGCCAAACTCGCTGCAGACACCGTTACCGTAAGCTATAAGAAGACTGCAGGCTCGGGCTATCAGATCCAGATCGCTTCCGACAAGAAATTCAAGAACGATCTTGCAAAGCTCACTGTAAAGAGCGCCGATGAGCTCAAGGCGGTTCTTGACGCGCAGGATGGAGTAGAGACCTATTATGCCCGCGTAAGAGCATACATAACCTACGGCGATGCTACGGTCTACGGCGCATGGAGCAAGACCGCCACGGTTAAATAAACATAGATGACAAAAAGTACTTGACTTTTTCATTGTCAAGTAACATAATAGTATCGTTGCATTTTACGATGCATCGAGGTGTGGCTCAGTTTGGTAGAGCGCTGCGTTCGGGACGCAGAGGTCGTGGGTTCAAGTCCCGTCACCTCGATTGGCTTTGGAAACCCGGGAGACCGCTAATTTGGCGGCTTCCCGGATTTCTTTTTCTTTAAAAGACGGATGAAACTTGGTTAATCTTTGGTACCACTGTTTAATCCTGCGTTTGCGGGCTCATCTCAATGCCATTTCCAAGGTATTTTATATCTCCTCAGGCGACTTTCGGTCATAACAATAATTCCCCAAAGTGACCGCCTCGTCCTTGTGGCCGGCTCATATAGGGTCTTGCGCTCTAAAACATAGGTATCACCGTTTTTCTGTACCTGATGGATGATTTTGGTCTTGATCTCTCCGGACGGTTTTGCGGGCATATGGCATTCCTCCTATTTGAGTATATATAAATTATAATATATACCCAAATGGAAATTAACACCAAATTGCAGAAAAACTGCGGAAAATCAAAGGTTTTCTTGGAATCTGCTCGGCCTATTCTGAGTCAAAAAAGGTTTTGAGTAACTATTATACGACTTTAGGGATAAAAAATTACTATAGACCACAACGAAGGACAAAAGTGCCACAGCCCTTATATATCAAGGGATGATGGCACTTGTATTATCTTTGAACTGTCAAAAATGGGATTATAGACTCCGCTCCGCAAGTATGCAAGCATTAAGTCACAGTATCCTGATATCGGTCAGTGCGACCTGGTCACCGGTCAGTGCCGCGTATACATGCTCCGCGCCGTCATTGATTACCAGAGTATCTTCAACCGCGATCCCCATATTTACCGCTCCGATCGTGATCCTGTTCCCCTTCTTCCTGAAGCGTACCTCAAACTCCATGCCCTCCCGGCAGGAATCCTTCCACCTGTCCCATCCGGGGAATTCCTCGGTTTTTTTCATTCTGAACGAATTGGAGGCATATTCCTGTTTATCCTCCTTTTCTCCGTTCAGCTTCACGAGCACATACTCGTGATAATTGCTTCCGTGGACCTCTCCGTCATCGGACGAGAACAGAAGAACATACGGGCAATGCCATACCAGAGACGACGAAGGCAGGCTCATCGAGAAGAACCGCAGCCGGAGTCCGTCGGTTATCTCTATCCCGCGCGCGAACGCCGACAGTGTCCTGTCGATCTGAACATTCGGAATATCCGACTCGATCCTGTCGATAAAGCTCTTTTTATCCGAGATCCTCGGGATGGCGTCCTCTGTCAGTTCCTCTTCGCCATATTCAACGGTGATATCCGACAGCCTGCAGTTTTCACCCGTAAGAGCGATATACGAAGCAGATGTGCTGTCCGGAAGAGCAATGATGGTCTCGACAGTTCCCTCCGGACTTTCGAGCACAAGCTTCAGATGGTCCTCATACCTTCCGGCCCTGATGACGTATCCTCGCTCCTCAGCACCGGCAGGCGCGGGCTCAACAGCCGTGCTCATATCGCTGATGTTTGTTGCTATGCTTCGTCCGTCAAACCAGAACTCGCCGTATTCGAGATAATGATATGCTTCTATCGCCTTGCCGTTGTCATGGACGCGGTGGTCGAAGGAATCAAAAAGTATCAGCGAAGGATCGCAGAAAAGACCGCTTTCCTTTCTCGTAGGCTCGAAGGAGAATCTGATCGTTACTTCTTTTCCGGACACTCTGACTCCGGTTGAGATGCTGTCCCTGTAGCTGCCGCAGGTAAGCTCTTTCCCGACAGTTCTTTCATTTTCCTTGTCAAAGCTCTTGTTCTCATCGATGATCCGTATCATGATGTCGGAATAATCCGGATCGTATGCGAGGCCCGACTCTTTTACAAACGCTTCCCTTATCATCTGGTCGGGAAGCGCCTCCCTGTCCGCCGTCTCCGACTTCATCTCGGCGTAGGCTTCCGCGACTGCGACGATTCTTGCCATTTCGGGAATATCTTCTCCTGCAAGACCGTTGGGATATCCGCTGCCGTCAAACCTTTCATGGCTTGCGCCCGCAACCTCGCTCAGATAGGGATACTCCGTAATGCCCGAAAGGATCTCGTTTGTGATCTGTGCCTTCTCGCGCCGCGCGGTTTCACCCTGTTCTCCGGATATGCCGGCTTCTTCTATCTTACTGTCGGTGAGCGAAGCTGTTCCCACATTGTTAAGGAGAGCTGCGTAATAGACCCTGTCGCATTCCTCTTCGCTTTTTCCGGCTTCCCCAGCTATCCTCTTTGCGATCGAAGCGGCCTTCAGGGAATGGCCTTCAAGGGACGCCTCCCTTTTCTCGACGGACTCGACGAAAGCAGTGGCAGTCTGGTCAAAAAGACGCTTCATGCCCTTCTGTTCTTCTTCAAGGTTCTGCAGTTCGAGCTCATGCGCCCTGACAGCGGTGTCGTTGATATCGAGATAGGTAAAGATATACAGCGATACGGAAACGATGACCATCGCCATATTTACGATGGAAAGACCGTACGCAAAGATCTGAATGATACCCGCAGTGAGCGGAAAAAAGATATAAAGAGTAAGCGCGATGTTGATAAACCGGCTCTGGCTCTTACGATACTGCCTGACTACGGTGTACTGTATCAGAGGGCATATGACCGGAATGATATAAGCGATGAGGAACCCCGCTCCTCTGTGATAGATGTTCTGATCGTCAAAAAAATAATACAGCCCTGTAAAAGCAGATACTACGGACATGATCATTCCGACTACCGCTATGCCCATTACCGCTTTAAGGCGGACAGGAACACTTTCCCTGACTTTGCCCTCTCCCGTAAAAAGATCCATCAGAAAGAGGTTGAACGCCAGAACGATAGCCGATGTCAGAAAGAAAACCATGAAATTGGAGAGTCTTACCATGACCCAGCCGGTATGGCTGATATCTCCCGAATAAATATATGCCTGTCTGTCAAATCCCAGAAGCAGCGCCGAGAGGACCTCCATGTTGAACAATACCAGTTTTCGTCTCGTAGTAAGAAAACGGGTAAACACTAGGAGCACGGCTATGGTTCCGCTTGCGGAGCACAGGACGAGCATAATATCCATCTGATAGGTTCTGATCAGATCATACATTAAGAGATTCTCCTCTATCTTATCTATTTATACATGATAAAGAATTCCTGCAGCTTTTCGAGAAGCTCATCCTTTTTGATATTTTTCAGGAAGTAGCCCTCGGGTCTTAATGCAACGACGGCCATAACACTGTCCTTATCGCCCTTGCCTGTCAGGAACATGACCGGAATATCCCTGGTCTCCTCGTCGCTCCTGAGCATTTCGAGGACCTGAGGCCCCGATGTTACTGGCATTTCGTGGTCAAGAAGGATCAAGTCGACCTTATTCCTGCCGAGCCACTTGATAGCCTGAAGTCCTGAATTGGCCATCGTGACATTGTACTCCTCCTTGAGCCATCCGCGGACCATCGCAAGGTACTGCGGATCGTCATCGACTATGAGCAGGCGCTTTCTGAACTCTCCGGTAGCCTTCTTCCTGAAGAAGTCGATGACCGACTTTATGAAGTCCTCATTGTCAACCGGCCGCTCGAAAGTTCTGTAGATGAGACCCGAAGGTATCATGGCTTCATATGTTTTGATGTCGCCTGTTTCGCCGATCAGAATAATCCTGAGGTCCTTCTCCTGGGCACGGTCCACGAGAAAATGTATGACATTCGGAAGAGGCTTTTCTTCTTCGTCAAGGTAGAGTGCCACCAGAAGTCCCTCGTCATTAAGGTCGTGATTGATACTGTCAATATCCAGAGGCAGATAGTCACACTCACATCTCGAATCCCTGACCTTTTTCATAAGAACTCTGATGATAAAGCTCTCCTTGGGTCCGAGGATCACCATTCTGTTCAATGACATTGCAGTTCTCCTTTCAATCCTTTTGTTCCGCCAGTGCTTCCATGCCGTCCCAGTCAAAGAGCTTCAGCTTGTGCCTGAGCTCCTTCATGATCCCTTCATCCTCCGGAGGAAGCCTGTATTCAGCGAGCTGGTCAAGTATTACCTCGACCGCGTCGTAATCCATCTGCGGTATCATTTCTTTAAGGGCGGAATAGGCATCCTTCAGCATTGCTTCGGGTATTGGCTCCCTGCTGCCGCTTTCTTCCGTCTGCCCTTCCTGCTCTTCCGCTTCTTCAAGCCCCGCGAGTTTGTCCTTATATGCAAGGTAATCGCGTATAAGCTCATCCGCGTGCTCCGAGATAAATAGCATGTCGCCGTTGTTGCCGGCGTTCTCCAGTTCTTCAGCAAGCCTTGACAATGCCGCGGCACCGATTATCCTCGCGGAGCTTTTAAGGGCATGGACCTTTATTGTGTATAATCTGATATTGCTCCCGTCGAGAGCATTAGTCAATACTCTAGCGTTGTCATCTATCGTTTCAAGGAACAGTTTAAGCGCAAAAATGTAATTCGTTATGCCGCCCGAATTCGCAATTCCCGCATCCGCGTCGATACCTTCGGTCTCTCTGATCCACAGCAGATTCTCGGGTAATTCGGTCAGCTCCTCGCTCTGAGCCTCGAGCGAAGGCTTCTGAATGATCTCCTCGGGCAGGTGGCTCATTATCGCCTTTTCCAGCGCCCGGCTGTCTACAGGCTTTGAAAGATACCCGTTGAAGCCTTTCGAGCGGTAGAACGCTTCTCCGGCAGATGCATTGGCCGTAAGGGCGTATACCGGAAGATCCTTGTACTTCTCGCGTATCTTTGCGAGGGTTTCGACACCGTCCATTCCGGGCATCATATGATCGAGCAGAACAACATTGAAGCTGCTGTTCTCAAGGAGTTCAAGACATTCCTCGCCGCTTGACGCCGTCGTTACGAAGACCTTCGTGGCTTTAAGAAGGCCCTTGATGATATTCAGGTTCATCGGAGTATCGTCGACTACGAGAATATCGGCATCCGGAGCCACAAACTGAGGAACATAGGGTCCCTTTGCCTCGTTCGCGTCACGCTCGGTAAAGACTCCCACGGGCGCTGCATCCACTATGCGCTGCCCGATTGACAGTATAAATTCCGAGCCCTCTCCGTAAACACTCTCACAGGTCAGGCTTCCGTTCATGAGATCTGCAAACTTCTTCGAGATATCCAGTCCGAGACCTGTTCCCTGTATTCCGCTGTTGCTCTCCTCATCAAGGCGCTCGTAAGCTTCGAATAGCTTATCCTTATCCTCGGGTTTTACACCTATTCCCGTGTCCTTGACCGAGAAGCGAAGCATGCACATATCATCCGAACGCTCGGTCATGGAAACATCGAGACAGAGACCTCCGTGCCGGGTATATTTCACGGCATTGGTCAGGAGGTTCAGAAGTATCTGCCTGATCTTTCCCTCATCGCCGTACAGCCTTCCCGGAAGTATCTCATCAACCACGACATCGAATGTAAGCTCTTTTTGCGTACTCCTCGAGCGTATCATCGAAACGACCGAGCGAAGCATGTCCTGAACGTCATACTCCTGCTCGACCAGATTCATCTTTCCGGATTCGATCTTTGACATGTCAAGCAGGTCATTGATCAGTCCAAGCAGCGATTCCGACGCATTTCTGATATCGAGCGAGTAATTCATCATCGACATGAAATACGTCTTAGGCACACCCGTTGCATCTTCACGGAGGGCCATTTCATTCATTCCCATGATAGTATTAATGGGCGTTCGTATTTCATGCGACATATTGGCGAGGAATCTCGACTTGGCCGCATTGGCTCTGTCAGCTTCATCCTTGGCCTGACTGATGGCCTCATACTGGCGGTTGATAATAGTGGATTTCAGGAAGCGCCATACTATCCAGCCCGTAACAGCCGCTATAAGAGCGATCATAACGATACGAACTGCAACAAGCTCACCGACACGCGCTTTTTTAACTATCAAGAAAGCATTATCCGAAAGCACTTCCAGCCCGTCGGCCGAAAGCACCTGAATACGGAATGTATAATTACCGTAGGGCAGGTCAGTGTATTCCACGGGAGACAGTTTTTCTCTCGCAACTGCGGTGACGCTTTCATCCCTTCCTTCAAGAAAGATCCTGACCGGAGGATTGGTGTTCGTATAATCGAGCACCGCAGGCGTTATCCTGATTCGTCCTCTTGAAGCCGGGATACGGTATACTCCTTCCGTATCCGGCAGGATCTTTTCTCCGTCACAGTAGATTGAATTCAGCGCCGTTTTGATCTCGGCATTTCCCTCGAAGAAGTTGTCTATATTGACCCGTATTACGCCTTTTCTTCCGGCCATATACAGGTTTCCGTCCCGGTCGGACGCACTGTAGGCGTTGCTGGTCAGGGAATAGGGAAGACCGTTGGCTATTGTATAAAGCCTGTAGTTTTCTACCCTGTCCGTGAGCATTTCGTCTGCGCTCACATGGTAGATCCCATACGATGAAAGGATCCACATTTCACCTTCACGGTTAAAATACAGATCATAGTTGTTATTGTACGGGAAGCTTGTCACGGTCGTAAGGACGCCGTTCTTCAGGTATTCGATCGAGTTGGATGTTACGATCCAGAAGACCTCTCTCTGCTCATCCCATTTAATGCGCATAACGACATCACTTGTAAGACCCTCGTTTCTTCCGAGTCTCGATACCCGGTCGCCCTCTATGACATAAATACCGTCTCCGTCCGATCCGGCATAGATCGTTCCGTCCGGCCCTTCCTCGACTGTCAGGATGGCCGTGTTCCTCATGCCTTTATCCGCGCCAACGGTCCGGATGACAATACCGTCCCTGATGACAGCAACTCCGCCGTTGGTGCCGGCCAGTATACTGCCGTCACGGCTTTCGATAGTCGCACGGATCTCGTTGCTCGGCATTCCGTTCTTCATTGTGAATTCTTTAATATATCCGTTCGGAGTCACACGGACCAACCCTTTACCTCCCGTATAGGTCGATACCCACATGTATCCCCTTGAGTCCTCCATTATGCAGCGGATGCGGCTGCCGCCGACCGCATCTGTCAGCCTGTCGGAGACTGCTCCGCCGTTTTGGTCGAGCGCCCTGAGGCCGTTGTCCGTTCCGACGTAAAAGATATTGTTATGAATGCATACCGCGTTGGTCGTTGTCTCTTCAAACCCCTTACCTGCTGTCAGATCGACAAAGCTGTTGGTCACGACCTTCATGACACCCTGCGTGGAAGACGCAGCCCAGATATTTCCCTGATAATCCGATGTCGTCATCTCGATGCCGCTGTCCAGTACCGATTCTTCGAGCTCGTGAAACTGTCCTTCTTCATCGATGTAACCCATGGAGGATGTTGAAGAAACCCATACTCTTCCGCAATCGTAGCTGAGCCAGTGCACCCCTACCAGCGGATCTACGGGTATGGCCTCCATATTCTCGGCACGCAGACCGAATCTGCCGTGGTACACCATGTTCCACGATGAACCGAGATAAACCTCGCCGGGCTTTTCGGGATCCGCCATGATCGCAGTTATCTTTCCGATCCCCAGGTCACCGCTTGAATAGATCTCGCCTATCCTGCAATCGTCAATGGTAAAAACAAGTCCGCTCGATGTCTGTCCGTATATGCGTCCTGTCGAGTCCGTTTCGAGCTTGAGGACTCTTTCCCTGCCGATCCTGCCGTCGGTAATATTCTGCAATACTCCGTTCGGAGTGACATAAGCGACCCCGGCAGTGGTGCCTATAAATATGTTCCCATGCCTGTCTTCGGTAAAGATACGGACAGACGAGGACGAAAGCCCGTCCTTGTAGGAATACTGCCTCCTTGTTTCTCCGTCGATCACAACAACACCGTTGTCATTGGTCGCGATCCATATACGGCCTTTGCTGTCTTCGAAGAAGCCTCTTGCACTTGTAAGGCCGTCCGACGAATCGAGTTTTTCAAACGTCGATCCGTCATAGCGCATGACTCCGCTATAGCCTCCGATCCACATATAGCCCTTAGTGTCGCATAACAGGAACATCGTGTCAGAGGTTGTCAGACCGTTCGTTCCGTCATAAAGCACAGTCGTATAGCCCACTCCGTCGATCTGACCGGACGCCGCGTATCCTCCTCCGGTCAGAACCTTCGTGGCATGTCTGTTCACATAGTGCACTATTTCGGAGGGCAGGGTAGCTCCTGCCGGGATCAGGTATAACCCCGGAACCAGAAAGACTATCAGAAAAACAAGTGCCGTAGCAGATG
This sequence comes from Lachnospiraceae bacterium, assembly GCA_024698555.1. Lineage (GTDB taxonomy): Bacteria > Bacillota > Clostridia > Lachnospirales > Lachnospiraceae > RUG11977. Next base: position 9,055 of record JAILRI010000214.1, on the reverse strand, counting down.
CCAGCCTTTTTCTAATCATCTGTCAACAACCTCCTCTTTCCGCCATACACTCCAATGGCGCGGCAGACTTCCTCAAACTGCGTTCCCGCTGTATTTATTCAGTATTACCCTGACTTCGGGGAGTGAATCCATAAAAGCCTCAACACATTTCGGATCAAACTGGCTGCCCGAACCTTCTGTAATCATCTCCAATGCCTTTTCGAGAGGAAATGCAGGCTTGTACACACGTGGAGAAGTCAGCGCGTCAAACACATCCGCAACAGCCATTATACGTGCGGACAGAGGGATGACCTCACCGTGAAGGCCCTCGGGATAGCCCTTCCCGTCCCACCTCTCGTGGTGATAGGCCGCCATATTCCTTGCTTCCTTCAGGTAGTTTCCTCCCTGTACCGTCGTTATTGCCTTTTCTATGATCGCCTTGCCGGCAGTTGTATGCGTTTTGATTACTTCGAATTCCTCGTCCGTAAGCTTCCTCGGAAGATTGAGTATATCGTCGGGGATATTGATCTTGCCCACATCGTGCAGTGGAGCCGAACGCACGACATCCGATATGAATTTGGGCGTGATCTTTTCGGCATAATAGCCCTTCCTTCTGAGGGCCTCAACTATGACCTTGACATACGCTGCGGTTTTCTGGACATGCTCTCCGGTGTCGGAATCCCTGCTCTCAACAAGGTCTGCCATCGTTATAATCAGACCGTCCTGCATAGCCGCCGTCGATTCGGACAGTCTTCTGATATTCCGCATTTGTTCGGCCTGGTCCAGCGTCATGTTGCAAATGGCATGATACAGTTTTTCAACCTCGTCCTCCGTGCGGATATCCAGAGACCTGATCCTCCGCACCTTTTCATCAAGCGCGTCCTGATCGTCACCATCGTTTGCAAAGCTGTCTATGCAGCGGACAAGGTCGCTGATCGGATAGGTTATATAAACCTCGCTGCCCCACAGCTCCAGGGACATAACGAGAACTATTATTCCCGCCACGAACAGGACCGCTTTGATAATAAACTCGCGCAGATAATCCGTCAGGTCATCAACCGAAACATCCGCGATGACAAATGCCCTCGCAGTGCCGTCCTCATCCCTCACGACACTTGCGACGGTGATCAGCCAGCCCCATGAATCCCTTGTCTCAAACGGCTCCGTTTCCTCCCCCGCCGCCAGCGCAGAAAGGTAATCCCTCATTCCGTCCTCGAGCGGAAGCACCTGCCCAGGCTCATACGGCTCGGGCGCGCCCTCGTCTCCTTCGATATCGAGAACGCAGCGGAAAACTCCGTCCCCGGCGCTGACAACATATAAATAGGCAACATTCCTGTAGTTTTCCCATACCCTGCGGAACTTTGCGGATGCCTGCTCATACCCCGACGCATTCCTCCCTTCTGCCAGATACAGGTCTATGCTTTCAGGATCGAGGTTGTCCGCCGCAAGCTCTGCCGCGCCCACAGCCTCCTGTATCCTGTCCTCTTTTTCATTGGAGAAGTACATTCGTATGCTGACCCAGCACACGGCGATCACGATGGTCAGGGAAGTGACAACTACCATGCCTGTCGTTCTGAAGTTGACAGAGAATCTGATCTCTTTGTCGTCGTCCGCCTCCGGTCCCGCGATATTCCTGTTCAGAGGATTCTGCAGCCACCTGCTGGCCGAGAACCATTCTCTGGTCCTTTCAGGCACAATGCGCATGATCAGGACAACAAGCAGACATGTAACGGTCTTGTCCAGAATGTTCATCAGAACGCTGACGATCAGATAGAGCAGGTTATACGGAATTTCCGTGTTGGTTCTGATCGCGGTTGCCGTTTCTGTGATAAGGGAGAACTGAAGATCCTCGGAAATGATCCAGCCTATGACCGGGCAGAGAATACCTGCCAGGGCAGAGAATGCCAGAACCGGCATGAACAGCTTCCCGATGTCGGCAAAGCAGTTCTTCTTGGAAAACCGGGCAGCAAAGATCGCCACAAGCGAGTATACGAACGAGAAAAAGAAGGCGTAGGGGTTGAATATGGTGCTGACCGCACAGGAGATAACCGCGGTAAGTACTCCGTAAAACGGGCCGAGCAGCAGAGAAACGCATATTGTGCCTGCTGTGTCCATAAAGAAAGGCAGTCTGAGCTGATAGAACAGATTTGCCAGAACTACATTCATAGTAATACCGGCGCATACAGGTATTAAGTGAAGCATTCTGATGCGGAATAATTGTTTTGAACGAAAAGTCAATTTGATCCCTCCACCCGGTCTTAATATCATTCAGATATCTGTATCATACCATTCGCGATCCCGATATAACCCTCGGTGATAACGGATTCCCATCCCTGCCGCGAATAATGACAGTCGATGTGTATTCCTCTGCTGTCGATGCGGGAGGTCGAATCTGTTGCATTTATATATTTCCAGTCAAGTATGCTGACATCGCTGTCGCAGTACAGTATCAGGAAGTCCTGATATAACGCGCCGACAGTATTCCTCAGAACAAGGATCAGGCTGCCGTCCGGAAGGTCCTGCGCGACCTCAAGGCTTATCTCACCCGGAGCGGTTCCGGAGTATACCATATTGTTTTCAAAATCGAAGTATTGCTTTGCAAGCCATTCCAGATCGGTCTGAGTGATATTATTGCGGTCAATGGCAGCCATTTCTAAAGAGCCGCCGTCATTCTGCCGCGGTTTCAGGGCATCCTTAAGGGGCTCATATATAAACCGTTCTCCGTCATGAACCTTTATGAACATAAAGTTTTCGGACCCGTCCGCAATAAACGCGAGAACGATCGATGAAAGAGGACCGTCTAAGACCTTAAACCTCCGCACCGCGACGGAGCTTCCGTACAGCTCATAAAGCTCCAGAATGTCATCGTTTATCGAATACCATCCCATACCGATATGGCTGCTGATGGGCGTTTCATAATACCCGAAGCTTCCGTCTTCCGAAAGAGTGATTGAAAACACTCCTGTACCGCCAAGCGAATACTGTCCCATATCGCCCATGTAGGTATATCTGCCGGCCAGCCTGCGCGCCTCATTCGAATAGATGGTGTCGGTGTTCACATAGTCGTAAACGAACTGACAGTACTCCATCGGATTGATTTTTTCCATGCGAAGGTCACCGGATGCAGCTGCCTGTTTTGCCTCGTCAAGCCTTTTGGTAAACCTCTCACGTTCTTCATCGGTCATCTCCAGGTTTCTGCTTCCTGTCCTTACAACGAATGCCAACGGATTCCGGCAGGACAGCACCGCATCTCTGAAAGCCTCCATGCAGGCAGAATACACCCCGGCCTCTTCCGGATCATCGGCATTGTAATGCTCTTCCGTATCAAAAGCGGAAGACCCGAATACGCAATATGCTCCCGAATTGTCAATGTTTATGTCATGAACCGAGATCAGATTAGCCTCGCTGCAGAATTTGCTCCGCAGGTAATAGAACTTCCTGAAATCGAGCTCTCCCACCTTTGCAAGGAAGAGGTCATTGTATTTACGGTTCAGTTCATCCTCACGATCAAGGAGCATTCCGAAATCCTGCCAGCATACATGCGCCAAAAGGCCATCACCGCTGTCGATATCATTGCAATAGAAGCGCAGGCAGACCGTCGCTTTTCCTTGCGCTGTTTTATTCCCGTACTTCTCGTAACGAATGCGCCCGATGCATTCCTTCGGAAGGGTGATGCTGAAATCATCGTCAGAGAAAGGAGAAGCGGTGATGACGCCGCTGCCGGTCATTTCTCCGTCTATGCTGTAGACATCGTCCCGAAGAAAATACTCAGGAACATTCTCACTGTTATCGGCAGGTGCTGTCACAGCAGTCCCGGTTATATCCGCAGGTGTTGCCGGATCGTTAGTCACATCGCTGTTTGAAGGGGCGGGATCACCCGCACGGTTTCCGCATCCGCAGACTATCGCCATCATAAGACAAAGAATAACAGCTGCCGCTTTTCTGATCATGCAGATAACCTCCTCTCCCGAAGCCATGTATAGAATAATTATACCACAATTGCGGCGGAGGTTCACGCTATTTCACGGGAAAACGAAAAGTCGCGTTGAACCATCGCGACTTTTCCCAGACAAACAAAAGGTGGGCCCTTCGTACTTTCGTATGAAGGGCCCACTCGCTAGTGCGGAGTAAGAGACTTGAAATGTTTTTAAGTTAAAAATACGCAAAGAAAGGAGTTCTGGCACCGTCGAATTTGGGAACCCCCGGAGGGGACCCCTCTACTTAGTCTTTCCCTGTCCAAGCCATTCTACCAGGACATCATATGTTTTCTTAATACTGTCTTTTCGTACAACTGTTATAGGATAGTAACGGCACTCAGCCTCCCAGTGCGTAATTATATCCGCCTTATCCCTGATATATTTCGGAACATCAATACCAATGCCGCTATCGTCACAACGCTTTAACAGAACATCTATGTCGTGCCCCCATAAAGTCAAACCTTCCAGTTCGGCTTTCAGCTTGATCGTCTTTTCAACGGCTTGCTGCATATGATATGCAGCCTAAAGTCGTATCGCTTTGTTGTCATCGGCATAGTTTTCTACAACAAGTCGTAAATCTGCCGAAATCAAGGCTTTATACAGCTTCTGCTCTTTGGTCATAGACTAAAACCCCATCTTTTTCTATCTGTCTCCACAATGGACTGCGCTTCATTGAAGAGATATCTTTCTTGCCACCGTATGCCAACAGATCAAATTGATTCGGGAATCTGTCATACAGGGCATACTTAAACTCTTTATAACGCTTATTTGCCCCGAATACAGCTGTTGTCATACTCTGCGACTTAGGCTCAATATATAGATCAATATCCGATTGCTCGGTTGCCTCATTCCTGGAATAGGATCCAAAGAGAATAACAATGCCAAGAATATCAGAAAATTCGTTGCAAATCGCACGCAATTCTTCAATAACATGATCTCGTTCCGACATACGTTAACCTCCTCTCCATTTTTATTATATCACAGGCATTCAAAACTTGCACTTTCTTTGTTCTATTTCACCATTCTACCTTTATTCTTCTTACGATTAGAGAATAAGACCATTATTGCCGTTACAACTCCGAAAACTACAGTTTCTGCAAATGCTCTGATCATATCCTTTTTCATTATTACGATAGCTGCTTCCGTAGAAGTTACCCGCCTGACGCTTCTGCCGAATGCGACAGTTATCAGTATGCCAAATAGGAGCAAAAACAAGCCGTAATGGACTTCAGCCTTCTCTTTCATTATCCGCACTCCTTCGATCAGAAGGAATAGCATGTTGACCGAAAAAACAAATAAATGATTAACTGACAGAAATGGTCCGACCGAATTAACAGTCAGTCCAAACGGGATGAAATCCGCAGATGAATTATTTACAATGTAAAACATCATACCGATTGCATACATTCCACTGATAAGACTAATTAAAGATAAGATTCTGCTGATCTTGTCCTTAAACGGCAAAACGATGCTCTTTCTGCGAAACGCCTTTATCATGACCAGAACAAAAATAGGACTCAGCATAATAAAACAATTCAATCCGATAAGTTCTCCCTGACTTCCTGCAAGGATAAGAACCGCGTATATAAAAGGCAGCAGCAGAACGGTAATATCTATAACTGCAAATATAAGTCTCCTTCGCCAGTCACGATTCTGGAATACGGCCAGTCGTGCGACCTCTTTGATTGCTTCACTACCTGCGTCTTCGCAGGGCTCTCCGACCACCAGATCCTGAATCCTGAGTTCAAGTATATCGGCAAGGCTCTCCAGCACGCCTATGTCAGGGAAGCTGTCTCCGTTTTCCCACCTGCTCACCGCTTTATTCGATACGCCCAGAAGAGTACCAAGTTCAGCCTGCGTATATCCCTTTTGGATCCTTGCGTCTCTGATCATGTTTCCGGTCTTGATCTTGTTCATCGGCTCGCTCCTCTCTGTGTTGTCTCTACATCCTAATCATAGAGCGAACTGAGACAGAAATGCAATCCATTCTGGCGAGAATTGCATCCGTTTATATTAGAGTTTGTGGAGCAAGTCTTTTTCGTCGCTTTTTATGTCGCTTTTTCCGGAGTCTTAGACACAAGCGTTACACAGAAAAAGGACCTGCACTTTTGTACAGATCCTTAAATATTTATAAGGTAGCCTTGCCTCGACAACACCTCGGCAAGACCGGGAACAGCCCTCTGGCTGCTTTGCGTTTAGAAAACGCGCGTTGGTACGTTCGCGACGTTTTCTGCCCAAACGCAAAGTGGGCCTCGGCATTACTGCCGCGGCCCATTCCCTAGTGCGGAGTAAGAGACTTGAATTTTTTCTTTAAAACAATCCAGTAAGAAAGGGGTTCTGACACCGTCTGTTTTTGGGAACCCCGGGAGGGAACCCCTTTACTTAGTTTTACACTGTCCAAGCCACTCTCCATTTTCAATTATATAACACAGGCTTTCAAAACTTGCTCTTTCTTTGTTCTTGTTCATCATACGGCTGCTTATTGATAAGTATTTCCGTTAGCTTCGATTGTAATCCTCTCGTTACTTCCAAGGATGAAGCCCAAATTAAGAGAAATCTTTATATCGCCGTTTAGATTGCCGACCCCGGCGCTGAAACCATTCTTCTCAACACCGTCAACAATCCAGTGAATGCGTGTATCCGTGGGGTTACCCGCACTGTCAATATATCGCTCATCCAGTCTGAACCCGATCCTTGTTCCATCCTCGCGTATCATGGCAAAACTGTCGATGGTGCGTTCTTTTTCGTTATATTCCATTACCAGATTCGTCCTGCCTACAGTCAGATTAAAGTTTTCAACCCGTATTACCTGTGGCGGGAACTGGATGCTTTCTATACTCTGCGGATCATATTTGCTCAAGACGTTTGCCAGTTCTGACTGCGCGAGACGATAATCGATACTGAAATTGTTCTCCTGAGTTCCCTTTTCATTATCCTGTTCCCATGAAAAAAGTTTATCTTCGTCTAATGCTGCGATATCATTTTTCAGACTCTGGTATGCATCCCTATCGAGCAAAAGAAACTGCATATCCTTATATTCAAACCGGTCGAAGGGCGGCTTGTCCCAATCAAGCCGTGAAAACGTCACGAACAGATTGTTGCCTGACGGAAATGTACTTACCTCGTCGATGCCATTAAGAAATAAGTATCCTTCATCGGCGCCGAGCTGAAAGCAAAATGCTGCTGTTAGAGTGGTGTATTCACAAGGTTCTATGTTTGCCGTCAGAAGGCGGACATTATCGCCAAACTCTTCAGGCTGTCCCTGTGCATCCCAGAAACTGAGATTAAGTGCGCCTTGTCCTACGGCTTCGTCATATACAGAACCTTCGTATATGATCTTATGCTCACCGATCAACAGTTCTTTGTAAGCATTGGAGTAAACATCCTCGAATTCCTTTTCACTGTTTTTGAAAAAGAAATCCCTGAAGGCAAAGCTGCCGGTCATTGCCCAGACAGTAACACCGCCCATTGTTATAACGCAGGCAAGAACAATGGCTGCGGCGGCAATTCCGGGGATTCGGTGTCTGCTTACAGTTTTTCCGGCTGATGACCGCTCACGATCAAAAAGGCCCGTCGCCCTTGCTTTTTCTTCATCGGTCCCCCTGATCGTGTCCATTGAAACCTTATAATTCCATGACAACTGTTTTTCGTTCATAATGATTCCTTTCTTTGTTGTAAAAAAGACGTACAAACCGCTTTATTATCCGACGGAATACCTAAGTTCTCTTCTTTATCCTGTATATACTTTTTTATCTGTTCCCTTGCCCTTTGAAGCCTTTTAAAGACAGTATTCTCTGATATCCCCAGCAATGTGCTGATTTCTTTCGCACTGTATTCCTCGTAGTAAAACAGATGAATAACTTCGCGATATTTCCGCTTCATGCTCATTACCGCCTCAAGTACAGAGCTGGTTTGAGGATCTCTGTTTGAATTATTTGTTGATCGCTCCGGTATAACATATTCGACTTTTGTCTTCCAGGGACTTCTCCAAAGTGATTTATATTCATTTACGGCGACTTTGATCAGCCATCTCTTTATATGCTCATCGTTCTCGAAATCTCCTTGAAACTGTGAAAGCTTCATAAACACTATTTGTGCTATATCTTCGGCATCATAAATATTCTTACATCCCGCAAAAGCAATCCTTTTGACATCATCGTACCAGTGATCGACAATACGGGCGAATTCATCTCTGTCCATGTGACCTCCTTCCGTTGTTCTTTCAGGATATCCTTACACTATATTAACGATTATACAGTACGAAACCTGACATTTTTAAATAATAAATGTTAAAAAAGGACCTGCACTTTTCGTACAGATCCTTAAATATTCATGCGGAGTAAGGCTTTATACAGCTTCTGCTCTTGGGCTTATCTCCAAATCAGCATTTTTACAGCAAAATACAGCAAAAGTAAATGCACCGGATAGAATAGATAATAAAATGCTTTCGGCAGTTGTCTCCCCTTCAAGCCGTTATAGCGGCAGATCAGCAGAAGCGCGACAACAGCGCCGGGCATAGTGTTTACCAGTCTCCACACAGAATCATATTTTAAACTGCCCGGAATCCCGGATAAAACCAGCTTCACCGAGAAACTCCTATCTATACCCATCTGCGTCACCCTACGCACATACTCCAGCTCATGTGCGAACATATGGCAAATATCATTCAGCAGATGCCCGATGTATATAACTGCCAGTGACACAAACGACATGATCCTTCTCCCTCGCAGGAGATAGAAGGTCACTATGATCGCTACACCCATCAGACCATAATCGGTTCTTAACACTTCCGTAAGTATCATCCCAAGCAGGATGACGAGCACTGTCAGTAAAGCGCATTTCCTTATGTGTGCGCCGACGTTTTCCGGATCCTCCTTCGGTTCAGCCGCTAAAGCTCTGCAGCGCAGCTCATCGATCGCCCAGATGGTCAGATATCCGATAAGAAGCGTGAAGAAAATATTCTGTGACCAGATATTTACAATCCGGTATTCATTGGCCAGATCATACGGCACCTCAGAAATTATAGCCAATACCGCCAGTCTCAATGCATATTTCTTCTTGTCGGATGTATGGGAAAATCCTTCCGAAAGAAGAAAAGC